>JASGCG010000237.1 GCA_030054235.1 Bacteroidia bacterium | reverse complement strand
CCATGACGCCGGACGCCCCCGATGGGAACGCCACGACGAGTTGCAGAAATCACGGCATTCCCCCTATACTCCGGGACTTGGCGTTGGGACCCAATAGCACGATGAGGCCGATGCGGGCAGGTTGCGTAGCCAACCATGTCCCGCTCGTTGCTCTCGAGGTGCAGGCCCGGCGTCGCGCGCACCCCAACGAGTGAACGACAACATGGCGAACAAGAACGTGCGTGACTTCTCCAAGCGCGGCGATGCCGTCGCAGTCCCTGCCCTCGATCGCGTCCAACGCAACGCATACGAGCGCTTCCTCCAGCTGGGCAAGGACCCCGCCGACCGCGATGCGCTCGTGGGCCTCGAGAGCCTGCTGCGCGAGGTCTTCCCCATCGCGAGCTACGACGACTCGATGAAGATCGAGTACGTCCACTACTACTTCGGCGAACCGCAGCACACGGAAGACGAGTGCCGCGAGCTCCGCCTCACCTACGGCATGCCGCTGCGCGTGAAGCTGCGCATGACGCGCGAAGGCAGCGCGGAAGTCATCGAGGAGGACATCTACCTCGGCGACATCCCGATCATGCTCCGCGGCGGCGAGTTCATCGTGAACGGCGCCGAGCGCGTGATCGTCTCGCAGCTGCACCGCTCGCCCGGTGTCGACTTCTCGATCGCCAGCTCGATCGGCGACCGCCCGCTCCACTCGGCGCGCATCATTCCCGAGCGCGGTTCGTGGCTCGAGCTCGAGGTGAACAAGAAGGATGTCCTGGCGATGCGCATCGACCAGAGCACCAAGCTCGCCGCGACCACCTTCCTGCGCGCGCTCGACGAGCGCTTCGGTTCGACGGAGACGATCCTCAAGGCCTTCTACGAGGTCGAGGATGTGCGCGTCGAGAAGATCAAGCCGGAGTTCTATTCGGCCGAACTCATCGTCGACAGCGACACCGGCGAGGAACTCTGCAAGGTCGGCGTGCCGTTCGGCGAGAAGACCGCCGAGATCCTGCGGCAGAGCGCCAAGGTCCTCAAGTCGGTGCGCTGCATCGTCAACCCCGGCGACCCGCTGATCCTCAACACGCTCGCCGAGGAACGCCTGGACTTCCTGGCCGAGGCCACCGAGCACGAGGCCGCGCTGCTGCGCATCTACGGCCGCCTGCGTCCGGGCAACCCGCCGCAGATCGACAAGGCGCGCGACCTCTTCAACGAGAAGTTCTTCGACGACAATCGCTACCGCCTCGGCCGCGTCGGCCGCTTCCGCATCAACCGCAAGTTCGAGGATGATCCGGCCTACAAGGTCGTGGGAGAGAAGGCCGACAAGGCCATGTGCCTGCGCGCCGAGGACTTCCTCGCGGTGATCCGCTACATGCTCGAACTGCGCAAGCCGGTCGAAAGCAGCAAGCGCCGCGCGCACGTCGATGACATCGACCACCTGGGCAACCGCCGCCTTCGCACGCTCGACGAGCTGTCGGTCGAGGAAATGCGCAAGGGCTTCCTCAAGCTCAAGCGCACCGTGCAGGAGCGCATGAACGTCAAGGACCCGACCGACACGGCGGTCAAGATCGCCGACCTGGTCAACACCAAGAGCGTGTCGAGCGCGATCGAGTTCTTCTTCGGCCGCAGCGAGCTCTCGCAGGTGGTCGACCAGACGAACCCGCTCTCGATGCTCGTCCATGAGCGCCGTCTCTCGGCCCTCGGCCCGGGCGGCCTCAACCGCAAGCGCGCCGGCTTCGAGGTGCGTGACGTGCACATCTCGCACTACGGACGCATCTGCCCGATCGAGACGCCGGAAGGCACGAACATCGGCCTCATCGCGAGCCTGAGCATCTACAGCAAGGTCGACAACTACGGCTTCCTGCTCACCCCCTACCGCGTCATCAAGGGCGGCAAGGCGAGCGGCGACACGGCGTACCTGCGTGCCGATGAGGAGCTCAAGCGCGTGCTGGCCCCCAGCGACACGCTGAACCCCGAAGGCCGCATCGTCGAGGACCTGGTCCTCGCCCGCAAGAACGGCGAGCTCGTCGAGGTCGAGAAGGCCGAGGTCGAGTACTCCGACGTCAGCCCCAAGCAGATCGTCGGCGTGTCTGCCAGCATGATCCCCTTCCTTGAGCACGACGACGCCAACCGCGCGCTGATGGGCGCCAACATGCAGCGCCAGGCCGTGCCGCTGGTCAAGGTCGATCCGCCGTGCGTGGCGACCGGCATGGAGCGAGTCGCAGGCGCGGCGAGCGGCATGGTCATCCGTGCCGAGCGCGGCGGCGTGGTCACCTTCGTCGACTCCGAGCGCATCATCATCGACAACGCCGATGAGTATGTGCTCCGCAAGTTCGTCGGGCTGAACGAGCGCACCTGCCAGAACCAGAAGCCGGTCGTCAAGCCCGGCCAGAAGGTGCGCAAGGACGAGATCATCGCCGACGGCGCCAGCACCCACATGGGCGAACTGTCGATCGGCAAGAACGCACTCGTCGCCTTCAACACCTACGACGGCTACAACTTCGAGGACGCCATCGTCATCAACGAGCGCATCGTGCGCGATGACGTGTTCACCTCGATCCACATCGAGTCGTTCGAGGTCGAGATCCGCGACACGAAGCTCGGCCGCGAGGAGTTCACGGCGGACATCCCGAACGTGAGCGAGAAGCAGCTCTCGAACCTCGACGAGAACGGCGTCATCCGCGTCGGCACCCGCGTCGGCCCCGGCGACATCCTCGTCGGCAAGGTCAGCCCCAAGAGCAAGAGCGAGCTCACCCCCGAGGAGAAGCTCCTGCATGCGATCTTCGGTCGCGCGGGCGAGGACGTGAAGAACGACTCGCTTGAGGTGCCCGCAGGCACCGAGGGCATCGTGATCGGCGCCAAGCGGTTCAGCCGCCGCACGCACCAGAGCGAGGACCAGAAGAAGCAGCTGAAGAAGGACATCGCCGCCTACGAAGCGTCGATGGACCGCAAGATCGTCGATCTCTTCCGCCAGATGGCCGCCGAGATCAACCGCCTGACTGGCAGCGAGATGGTCGACCCCAACACCCGCCAGAAGGTCGGTGTGAGCGACATCACCGAAGTCATCATGGAACAGGTCGACGGCTTCAGCGACAAGTGGATCAAGGGCTCGAAGGAAGCCCGCGACCAGGCGCTCGTGGTCTACGGCCAGTTCTGGCCCCGCATCCAGAACTACCGCAAGGAGAAGGACCGCAAGGTCGGCCACATGAAGCGCGGCGACGAGCTCGCCAGCGGCGTGCTCGAGATGGTGAAGGTCTACCTCGCCACCAAGCGCCAGCTCTCGGTGGGCGACAAGATGGCAGGCCGCCACGGCAACAAGGGCGTCATCGCCCGCATCGTGCCCGAGGCCGACATGCCCTTCCTCGAGGACGGCACCACGGTCGACGTGCTGCTCAACCCGCTCGGGGTGCCCAGCCGCATGAACGTTGGCCAGATCCTCGAGACGCACCTTGGCTGGGCGGCGCAGGTCCTGGGCTTCCAGGCCATGACGCCGGTCTTCGACGGTGCCACCGAAGCCGAGATCCTGGCCTCGGTCACCGAGGCGAACGAGCACGTCAAGCGTCGTGTCGAGGAGTTCGAGCGCACGGGCAAGAACCCGGGCACCCCGCGCGAACTGCTCGCTCGCATGCCAGAGGACTTCAAGATCCAGCTCTACGACGGCCGCACGGGCGAGCCGTTCACGCAGCGCACCACCGTGGGCTTCATGTACATGCTGAAGCTCCACCACCTCGTGGATG
>JASGCG010000236.1 GCA_030054235.1 Bacteroidia bacterium | reverse complement strand
GCGACGTCATGATCGATCCGGGCCGGCCGCTCGATGCCCGGCAGGTTGAGGAAGCCACCAAGCGACTCGAGCGCACACGGCTCTTCGGCGACGTGCGCGTGACGCTGCAGCAGCCGGATCCCCAGGACCAGGGCGTGCGCGACGTGCTCGTCGAGGTCAAGGAGCAGAACACGGGCTCACTGAACTTCGGCGTGGGCGCCAGCACCGATACCGGCCTCTTCGGGCAGATCAGCCTGACCCAGCGCAACTTCGACCTCTTCGACACGCCCCGCACACTCGACGAATTCTTCGCCCAGCGCGCCTTCCGCGGCGCCGGCCAGACCTTCAACGCGTCGATCTCCCCTGGTGTCGAGGTGAGCAACTACACGATCGGCATCAGCGATCCGCGGCTGCTCGACTCCGAATGGGGCGGCGGCATCAACGGCTTCTACCGCACGCGCGTGTACGAGGACTGGACCGAGGAGCGCTGGGGCCCCAACGTGCAGCTCTCGCGCAGGCTGGGCGAGCTCTGGACCTTCACCAGCCGTCTCAACTGGAACCGCGTCGAGTTGACGGACTTCGACACCTCGACGCCCACGATCGTCTACGAGGAACAGGGGCCCTACGATCTCGATTCGTTGACGTTCTCGTTCACGCGCACCAACACCGACAACGTGAACCGTCCCTCTCGCGGCACGCGCATCGAAGGCAGCGTGCAGCAGTACGGCGTGCTCGGCGGCGAGTACATGTACACCGCGATCAACGGCGAATGGACCGGGTTCTTCACGCTCGCCGAGGACCTGATCGGCCGCAAGAGCGTGCTCAAGACGACCGTGCAGAGCGGCTACATCTTCGACGACGAGGCCCCGCTCACCGAGCGCTTCTACCTCGGCGGCCGCACGTTCCGCGGCTTCGAGTTCCGCTCGGTCAGCCCCAAGAGTGCCAGCTCCGGGCCGCCGGGCTTCGAGACCCCCACGGTGAACGCCGACGGCCAGGCCGACGGCGACCCGATCGGTGGAACATTCAAGTTCTTCGCCGGTGCGCAGTACGAGATGCCGCTCATCGACGAGTTCGTCAACTGGGTCGCCTTCTGCGACTCGGGCACCGTCGTCGACGAGGTCGCGCTCTCGGAATACCGCGTCTCGGTCGGCATCGGCCTTCGGCTCTACCTGCCGCAGTTCGGACCGGTGCCCCTGGCGTTCGACTTCGCGCAGCCGATCGTGAAGGAAGACACCGACCAGACGCAGGTCTTCAGCTTCTCCGCCGACCTGCCCTTCTGAGCGCGCGCCGGGCCGCGCACTCCGGGCATCGCTACCATCCGCGCCCATGAAGCACCGAACGTTCCTGCCTGCCGTGCTGTGCGTCCTGGGCGGCGCCGTCGTCGCCGCGAGCGCCTTTGCCGCCGGCCGCATCGCCGCGGCCCCGACCGCCGTCGCGAGCATCGACATCCAGAAGGTCCTCGAGAAGATCTCGGCGCGCGCCGACACAGAAGTCGAGATCTCGCGGCTGGCCGCGGCGTTCGAGAAGGACATCACCGACCGGAGCAAGGACCTCGAGGCCCGCCTGAAGGCGACCGAGGCCATGACCGATCCGGCGCAGGTGCAGTCCACGCGCGATGCCCTCGCGTTGGAAAACCTGCAGCTGCGTGAGTGGACCCAGCTCAAGGGCCAGGAGCTCGACCGCGAGCGCGCGCTGCGCTTCGAGGCGCTCTACCGCGAGATCCGCTCCGAGGCGCAGAAGCTCGCGCAGGTCGAGGGCTACGACTACGTGCTGGTCAACGACGGCGCCGCCGACATGAAGCGCGATCCCCGCAGCAAGGAGTCGTACTTCGAGCAGGTGCAGCAGCAGATCGCGCGCCGCCGCGTGCTCGTGGCCAGCGCCAAGGACGACATCACCGACAAGCTCGTGCTGCGCATGAACAACAACCGCGCCGCCGCGACCCAGGCCACCCCCAAGCCCTGACGCCGGACCACGGAAGGACCGAACCATGACCATCAAGACCGCCCTCACCGCCCTCGCCCTCGCCGCACTCGCGGTGGTGGCCGCCACCGCCCCGTCGTCCGCGCCGGTGATCGGCACCGTCGAACTCGCCCGCGCCCTCAATGGGCTCGACGCCCGCGCGGGCCACGAGCAGCGCATGAACGGCGTGCAGACGTCCCTCAAGGACCAGGCCGAGAAGATGCGCGAGGAACTGCGCTCGCTGCAGGACGAGCTCGAGTCGTTCCAGCCCGGCAGCCCCAACTTCGCGCAGGCCGAGCGCAAGGCCCAGGAGAAGGTCGGCCAGATGCGCGCCTTCGAGGAGTACGCCAAGCTCAAGATGGAATCCGAGAGCGCCAACTGGATCCGCGAGGCCTATGCCGAGATGCGCGCGATCGCCGGCCGCATGGCCCAGGAGAACAACATCGACATGATCGTGCTGGATGACTCGGGCGCACCGGTCGAGCCCGGCACGGTGCAGCAGGTGCTGGCGCAGCTCAACGTGCGACGCACGCTCTTCGTCAACGCCAAGCTCGATGTGACCGACATGCTGATCCAGCGCATGAACGCCGAGTTCAAGGCCAAGCAGGCCGGCAAGTGATGCAGCATCCCCGTACCAGTGCCGAGGTCGCCGAACTGGTCGGCGGCGAGCTCTGGGGCCCGGGCAACGTGTCCATCGACGGGCTCGACACACTCGAGCTTGCCAAGCCAGGCCACCTCACCTTCATCGGCGAGCAGGCCTACGCCGGCAAGTGGGCCACCAGCGCCGCGGGCACCGCGCTCGCCACGCGCGGGCTCACGATCGAGGGCCATGATCCTGCCGTGCGGGCCATCATCTGGGTGAAGGATGCTGATCGCGCCATGGCGGCCGTGCTCGCGGCCTTCGCACCAGCCGTGCCCGTGCCGACGGAAGGCGTGCACCCATCCGCCATCGTCGAGCCCGGCGCGCTGCTCGCCCCCGGATGCCGCATCGGCGCGAACTGCTTCATCGGTCCCGGAGCCGAGATCGGTGCGGGCGCCGTGCTCCATCATGGCGCACACGTCGCCGCAGGTGCGCGCATCGGTGCGGGCTCGGTCCTGTGGCAGCATGCGGTCGTGCGCGAGCGATGCATCGTCGGCGCGCGCTGCTCAGTCGGTGCCAACGCGGTGGTCGGCAGTGATGGCTTCGGTTTCCGTCCCGATGAACGCGGGTCGATCGTGCGGACGCCGCACATCGGCATCGCCCAGCTCGCCGACGAAGCGGAAATCGGCGCCGGCACCTGTGTCGACCGTGCGAAGTTCGGCGTGACCTTCATCGGGCCGGGCACGAAGATCGACAACCTCTGCCAGATCGGTCACAACTGCCGGATCGGCAAGGGCTGCGTGATCAGCGGCATGACCGGGCTGGCCGGCAGTGTGGTCGTGGGTGATTGGTGCCAGATCGGCGCGGGCTCGGGCATCGCGGACCATCGCACCATCGGCAACCGAGTCCGCCTCTCCGCACGGAGCGGCGTCATGCACGACATCCCCGATGGCGAGACCTGGGGCGGGCTGCCTGCACAGCCGATGATGGATGCGTTGCGGCAGATTGCCGCCATCCGTACACTCGCACCGATCGCGGGACGCCTGAAGCGCCTGGTGGCGGATCCGCCCAAGGGTGGCTGAGTCGACCGACGGTCGATTCGCCCCCATGGCACCAGCCCAAGCACCAGCCTCCGCATCCAAGCCCAAGCCGCGCCAGCACACGCTCGCCGGCCCCGTGCGCGTGCACGGC
>JASGCG010000235.1 GCA_030054235.1 Bacteroidia bacterium | reverse complement strand
CCTGTCCGCTGCCGCGCCGCGCCGTGAGGCTTCGATCGCGCAGGCCACGGCGATCCGTGACGAGGTGCGACTGACCGTGGGGCGCCGCCGGCAGGCCGAGCTCGCGAAGGCGCGCGCGGATCACGAGCTGGATGTGGCCAACGCGGCCAAGGATGCGGAGGCCGCGGTGATCGCCGCCAAGGCACGCGCGGCAGAGCTCACGCGTGAGCTTGCGGTGTGGGACGAGACGAGCCGCCGCAGGCTCGAGGACGCGGTCGAATCGCGGCGCCGCAAGATCAAGCACGACCTCGACCACGCGGTCTGGCAGGCCGAGGCGATCCACGAGGAGGCGATCCGGATTCCGGGCCGCGACCTCGATGCGTACCGCGCCCACCTTCAGGCCCGTGTCGCTGAACTCGAGCAGCTCATGGCGCAAGCGAAGGCCTTCGTGGCGCGGTGCCGCATGCGCATGCCCGCTGAGCCGGGCCTCGATGATGCCGCGGCAATGCAGGCCGGTGCACAGCCGGAGCTGGCGATCCAGCAGCAGACCGAAGTCGTGCGCGGCCTGAATGCGCAACTCGGGCAGCTGTGGCTGCCGGGGCTCTTCCGCGGTCCGATCCTGCTGGCCCCGTGGTTCCTGTTCGCGGCGATCGGTGCAGCCATCGGTGCCCTGCTGAACGATGGCGTCGGTGGCATGCCCGGGCGGTTGATGCACGCGGCCTATGGTGCGGGCGGTGGGACGCTGCTCACGGTGGTGATGGCGATCGTGGCGTATGGGGTCGGTCGCCGAAGGCTGCATGCTGCGCTGGCGCCGTCGCTGCAGGCGAGCGCGATCGCGCATGCGGCGATGAAGTCAGCGCTCACCCGAGCCGAGGAGGCCAAGCGGCTGAAGGAAGCGCTCGTCACCGGCCAGCGCGACGAGTCCCTGGCCGAGGCCAACGCGAAGTATGGCCCGATGCTCGGCGAACTCGAGGGGCGACGAGACGAGAAGCTGGCCACCATCGAGCAGACCGTGCCGGCAAAGCGCACGGAGATCGCCACGCGGCTGGCCGCGCAGCTCAACGATGCGCGCGTGACTCGCGAAGTCCGCGTCGCGCGGGCGGCACGCACGCTCGAGTCCTCCGTGGCATCGATCGATGACCGTGCCCGTACCGAGGTGCTCGCTGCCGAGGCAACGTGGAACCAGGCGTGCACGGATGAGCGCTCGGCGTGGTGCTCGGCGCGCGACGAGGCGGCCAGCATCCTTCGCGGGCTCTGCGCGGCGGATGCAGCGCTCTTTCCCGCATGGGATGCGGTCGACGCCACGTCATGGGCGCCCGCGCGCCAGCCAGGCCCCGCGGCCCGCGTGGGGCAGTGCACGCTGGACGTCGCTTCGATCCCGGGCGCCTTGCCGGTCGATGCAGCGCTAGCGTGGCCGGCCGATCTTCCCAGCATGCTGCGCGTGCCCGTTGCCCTGGGATTCCCCCAGCATGCATCGCTGCTCCTGGAGTGTGGGCACGAAGGCCGTGCACAGGGTGTGGCCATGCTGCAGCAGGCGATGCTCCGCGTGCTCACGGCCATGCCTCCGGGGAAGGTGCGCTTCACGATCGTCGATCCGGTGGGCCTGGGCGAGGGCTTCGCGAGCTTCATGCACCTTGCCGACGAGCATGAACAGCTCATCGGCGAGCGGATCTGGACGGACCATCGTCACATCGAGCAGAAGCTGACCGATCTCTCCGAGCACATGGAGACGGTCATCCAGAAGTACCTGCGCAACGAGTTCGCCAGCATCGAGGACTACAACCAGCAGGCGGGCGAGATCGCGGAGCCCCTGCGTGTGCTCGTCTTCTGCGACTTCCCGGCCAATCTGACCGAAGCCGCGGCGAAGCGGCTCGCGGGCATCGTGAACTCCGGCTCGCGGTGCGGCGTGCACACCATGATCCTGCGCGACGAGCGGCTCGAATGGGTGCCCGGCATCGATCAGGCCGACCTGCGCTCGCGCAGCCTCTGCCTGCAGCATCGCGAAGGTCGCTGGGGCATGTCGAGCCACGGCATGGAAGGGCTTCCCTTCGAGCCCGAACTGCCCCCTGCCGCCGAACGCCTGATTCCCCTCCTGCGACGCATCGGCAAGGCGGCCAAGGACGGCAGCAAGGTCGAGGTGCCGTTCGAGATGATCGCTCCCAAGCCCGATACGCTCTGGTCCGGCTCGACGGCGACGAGCGTGCAGGTGCCGCTGGGCCGCACCGGCGCCACACGGTTGCAGATGATGACGCTTGGGGTGGGGACGAGCCAGCACGCGCTCATCGCAGGCAAGACGGGCTCAGGCAAGAGCACGCTCCTGCATGCGCTGATCACGAACCTTGCGCTCTGGTACAGCCCCGACGAGGTCGAGTTCTACCTGGTTGACTTCAAGAAGGGCGTCGAGTTCAAGACCTACGCCACGCACCGCCTGCCGCACGCGCGCGTGGTGGCCGTCGAGAGCGATCGTGAGTTCGGGCTCTCGGTGCTGCAGGGTCTGGATGGTGAGCTGAAGCGGCGTGGCGACCTCTACCGACAGCTCGGCGTGCAGGATCTGGCGTCGTATCGCCGTACGGGTCACCCGGTGGTGCTTCCGCGCGTGCTGCTGATCATCGATGAGTTCCAGGAGCTCTTCATCGAGGACGACCGCATCGCGCAGGATGCCAACCTCCTGCTCGACCGTCTCGTGCGCCAGGGCCGCGCCTTCGGCATGCACGTCGTGCTGGGTTCGCAGACCCTCAGCGGCGCGTTCAGCCTGGCGCGCACGACGATGGGACAGATGGGCGTGCGCATCGCGCTGCAGTGCTCGGAGTCCGACAGCCAGGTGATCCTGTCCGATGAAAACCTTGCGGCGCGGCTCCTCAGCCGTCCCGGCGAGGCGATCTACAACGATGCGGGGGGGCTGCTCGAGGGCAACAGCCCATTCCAGGTGGTGTGGCTGCCTGATCAGGTGCGCGAGCAGTGGCTCAACCTGGCGCAGCTCAAGGCGCAGGCCGAACCGCCCAAGCGGCCGCTCGAGACGATCATCTTCGAGGGCAACGCCCCTGCTTCGCTCGAGGCGAACGCCGTGCTTGCCGGCCGCGCGCCGGCTGGGACAAGCCCGCTGGCGCCGAGCCTTTGGCTCGGTGAAGCGATCGCGATCAAGGATCCCACGGCGATCCGCCTGCGTCGCATGTCGGGGGCGAACACGATCGTGGTCGGCCAGCGCGACGACGCGGCGCAAGCGATCTGCGCAAGCAGCCTGCTGTCGTTGGCGGCGCAGGCTCCGGGTGCCCGCGTGCTGCTGCTTGATGGCACGACCGCCGACGATCCTGCGTTCGGTGCGCTCGAGGCGCTCGGTCGCTCGCTCGGGCTGGACGTGGTCACGGCCACGCCTCGAGAGATGCCCGAGCGGCTGCAGGAGCTTGCGGCCGAGGTCGCGAGCCGGCAGGAGTCCGGTGCGGCGGACGGTGCCACGATCCTCCTCATCGCGCATGGGTTGCACCGCATGCGCGCCTTGCGGCGCAACGAGGATGACTATGGTTTCGGCGGCGGCGACGGTCCGCCCACGCCGGACAAGTTGTTCATCGCGCTCGCCCGCGAGGGCCCGGCGGTCGGCGTGCATGTGCTCGCGACGGTCGACACCGCGACGAACATGGGGCGCGTCCTCGATCGCAACGGCCTGCGAGAGTTCGACAACCGCGTGCTCTTCCAGATGAGCGCCACGGATTCGAGCACCATGGTCGATTCGCCGGCCGCATCGCGACTCGGGCCCGAGCGCGCGATGC
>JASGCG010000234.1 GCA_030054235.1 Bacteroidia bacterium | reverse complement strand
ATGTCAAGCCGTCCAGCTCGAAGGGTGCCGAGGGAGTTCCAGCGAGCCGTCGTCGTCGACAGGGAGCTGGAACCGACCATCATCGATGCGGCGAAGGCATTCATGCCAAGCGCTTCGAGCGAGGCGTTTCCGTTGAAGCGCACCAGACCCTTGCCGATCCGCAGCCGATCCACGGAGAGCGGTGCCGCACCGAGGTCGACGATGCGCTGTGGGCCGACCAGCGAGAACACGGCCGTGTCGGCAAGGCCCGGCACGCCAGCACTCCATGACTCCGGCGACGACCATGCTGCGTTTCCGGGATTGATCCATGACGTCTCTGCTCCACGCGCCATGGTGGCCACGAGCGATGTGGCGGCGATGCCGATGCTGCAACTGCGGGTTCTCGTCATGACAGGGTTCCTCAGCGCGGCTTCAGGATGTCACGGCCGTGTATTCCACCGATGGTCAGCACGGAATGGCTGGTTCGCGAGCCATCCACCGACAGGGCACCGAAGAACCCATCGACCCCAAGCGGCGTGTCCCGGCTCCACAGGCCATCGAGCCCCCGAGCGATCAGGGAGGCATCATCAGCGATGGCAGCCTTGTTGCTCAGGAACCAGACATGTCCGTCGTAGAAGAGGCTGATCGGTTTGCTGTCCGCCGACTGGTTGTAGAGCACTTCTCCGGAGGTCAGTCCACCGGTTGGGGGCGGGTTGCCGCCTTGGTTCCACCGCATCTCGAACATCAGGGTCTTGAGGTCGGCGTGGGTCGCCGAGAAGAGCGACTGTCGCTCGAACGACTCAACGAACGAGCCCGGATCTCGAAAGCCCCCCTCGACAGGTGCCCGGAAGACGTCGGGGTGCCACATCGCGGATGGACTCATGCCGTAGCTGCCGAAGACCACCTGATCCGGCACCGCGCTCGAGTAGACGAACTCATTTGGATAGTCGAACATCGGCGAGGCAAGGCGGTACGCCCTTCGATCGTTGGGTGCGTAGTACACCGGGTCGTAGAACCTGCCGTTTGCGTAGTTGTGGAATGACCGGGCCTGCGTCATGCGCCAGGCGCCGAACAGTGGATCAGTCGTCCAGTTACTCGGCGTGTAGACAATCCAGTTGCCGCAGTTGCCGGGGTAGTTCGGCGGGCAGATGCCGCCACCAAGCCAGAACCCCCACAGGCCGCCGCCCTGATCCCAACCGAGCAACATCTGGTCAGGGCAGCCCACTGTGTTGACGTAGACCGAACAGGAGTTCCCCGAGAGCCCGAAGTCGGAACTGTGCCCGCACCATTGCAGACCATCGTGATCCCACGCATAGAGCGCTTGGGAGACACCCAACTGCATCAGGTTCGCCATGGAGATCGATTCATTGCTGCTCGTGCGCATGGATGCGGCAGTTGCGCCGACGACGGCGGCGAGCACGGTTGCACTGGCGACGCCGACGGTGACATCGACGATCGTGAGAGCGCGATGGCTGCGCCCGAGTGTTGGGGTGATCATCCCGGACTCTCCACTGTTGTGACCGGCACTGGGATCCTGGTTCCGCCGGTCAGGGAACTGCCGGAAGGCCCGGCGGGGAAGTGTCCACCAAAACACCAACAAGTCAAGTCGGCGAACCGAGTCTCCGCCTCACGGTTCGCAGACACCAAAGGCCGTGAGCATCAGGCCAAGGTCGGCGCCATCCGTGATGCCGTCGCCATTGAGGTCGCCCAGCGGCGTGAGCTCCCAGGCGCCGATCAAAAGGCCAAGGTCGGCACCATTGACCTGACCATCGCCGGTCAGGTCGGCAGCACAGGTCGGTGCAGGCACCGTGCCCATGATCGATGCGCCGTCGCCGTGCGCGACGACCGTGAGCGGACCGTTGATCGCCACGCCCGCCGGCGAGCGCGAGAGCGCGGGCGAGGGGCCCATGCGCCAGGCACTGCCATCGCGCACGAAGGTCTGCAGCCGGGCTGACGTTGGCAGCGCGATCATGCCATTGCCCGCGGCAATCCAGCTGCCGGTCGCAGGGCCGGTCAGTGCCTCGCGCCAGAGTCCATCGGCGGTGGCGCTCCAAGCCGCGAGCGACGTCCCGGGGAACGCCACCACGTCATCGTGCATGGCGAAGCTGCTGATCGTCAAGGGAGCCGGCAGCGCCGTGGTCTCGGTCCACACTGATCCGGCGCGCTCGAAGATCGTGGACCACGCCGAACCGCTGCCAACCGCCAGTCGATCACCGGAGAGCTGCACCATGCGCCCGATCCGACCATTGGTGACCGCCGGGTCCTGCACCAGCGTGGCTTCACTCGTCCACGAGCCGTTGACCAGCCGCAGCACGTCCACACGGCCGGCATTCAGCACCGTGCCAGTCGGACCGCCCGTGGCATTGGGCTCGCCGATCACCAGCGTGTCGCCGTCGAGCGCGAGCGTGCTGCGCCGCGACTGCGTACCGATCGCCGGCACGAGATCGATGACCTGCTCGGCACTCCACACGCCACCCGATCGCACGAAGGTGACCACATCCTCGCCATCGACCGTTCGCGCTGCGATGCGCTGGCCGTCGGCGGCCACGGCCAGCCCGACCTGCCGGCCATCGGGCGCAACGAGCGTGGTCTCCAGGTACCAGACGCCGTTGATCGAGCGGTACACGTCGACGCCACCGCCCGTACCCGGGCAGCCAACGGCATAGAAGCCTTCGCCCACGGCGATGCCGCCATTGGAGAAGCCGCGCGCGAGGATGCCGATTTCATCAGGGATGAATGTCGCCACGGGCGCATCGCCGCAGATCGATGGCGGGCCGGCACCGATCGGCGCCGTGGCCAAGAAGAGATCCCCATCGCAGGTCACCAGATGGAACTCGCGACCCGCGCCAGGTGACCCGACGACCGTGCACGCCGGCAGGGCACCGCCCCACGTTCGCGCGATGCGCCAGACGGCATCGGCTGACGGCGTACCAACGACCTGCAGGGCGACCGTGGTCGATTCAGGGGTGATCGTCATCGCCGGGGCGCTGAAGGCGAATGCTGAACTGGGCACCGCATCAAGTTCGACGGTGATCAGGTCGTCGGCGCCTTGGCGGGTGATCGAGGCGGTCGATTCGATCGAGCCGCCTGAACGGACGATCGTGGTGCCCACTCCATCGCGACCAAGCGTGATCGCGCCGCCAGCACGGACGGATCCGCCATTCACCTCGAGCGTGCCCCGTGACAGGGGCAGCGTTGGGCTGCCCACCTCAGGGCCACGCTCGGCCACCGTCACGGGGCCGCTGGTCGTCATGGTTCCGGTGAGCACCAGCGAACCCTGCCCCTGCATGCCGATCACGGCTTGGCCCAGCACGTCGAGGTCGATCGCGTCCAGCACGCCGCTCGCGGTGGGACTCTGGCCAAGCACGAGCGTGCCGCAGCGGGCCGTCGTGCCCGTTCGCGCCAGTCCGCTGCCGAACTTGCCGATCGTGAATGCGCCTCTGATCGACACGGGCCCCGCAGGGGGGATCTTCGGGTTCGACGACGTCAACCCTGTCAGCGATCCGACGCCGGTGCCGAGCGTGCCAAGTTCGAGCGAGCCCGCGCTGAGCGTGGCCGAGCCCGTGTGCTGCAGGCTGCCAGTGCCAGCCACGCCAATCCGGAGCGCACCATCGATCGTGAACGTCGACAAGCCGTTCATGCGTGCTTCACCCTGCGCGTTGTTGACCGTCGCGAGGTCGAAGGACGCGGCGCGGATCGACGTGCCGTTGAGCGTCAAGGTGGCAGGGACCCCATTGGTGTCGCCGATCACGAGGGCAGGCGAGAACGCGCTCGACCAGCCCAG
>JASGCG010000233.1 GCA_030054235.1 Bacteroidia bacterium | reverse complement strand
AGTGCCCGATCCGGAATGAGGCGCAGCGAGCGTTCAGTGGCCCCGGTCAGCGGGCCTGGTCATGGTTCCTATTGGACACGGGCCGACTGGAACAAAACTTCGGTCTTGGTGCTTCCACCCGGCATGCTGAATCGTATGGATGTGATGCCGGAGATGTTCCGGCCGCATCTGGAGGGATGTGTCACGGAGGGACTCGCGCTTGCGCGACGACCAACAGTCATGGTTGTGAGAGTCCGTCGCCACTTGGCGCGGAGGGAGAGGGTTGTCATGCTGTCCAAGACTTGCTTGTCCGGCTTTGCGGCTGCAGCGCTGATCAGCGCTGCAGCACACGCCGGACTGAACTTCGGACCTGGTTTCGAAGTCACCTTCACGGGCGGAAGCGAGACCATGAGCGGCCAAGCCAGCTCGATGGGCTCGATGACCTACCTCGGCAACAACATCTACCACACGGCGGGCTTTGCGGCGGTCTCTGCCGGCTACCTCGAGTGGGATGCCCTGATCGATCCGGATCCGTTCATCAATGGGACCTTCTCGATCACCAACACGGAGAGTTTCACCCAGACGTTTGAAGTGCTCTTCAACCTGAACAGTTCGGTGCAATTCGCACAGAGCATGATGAATGGTTCATTCGCCGGCACACTGACCGATGCCAACGGCGATGGTACGGCGTCGATCGGCCGCACCAGCGGCTCGGCCGGCTTCTACTCGGCCTTCATCGACGGCAACCTGGTCCGTTCGCTCGGCAGCTCGGCGTACAGCTACAGCGGTGCGGCCTTCGGATCCACGCAGGTGGGACCTGAGTCTTTCGCGCCCACCACGGGTTCGGCGCTCAGCGCGACCATCGGCCTGCAGTTCCGATTCACACTCAGCGCGGGTGACAGCGTCTCGTTCTCGAGCCTGTTCAACGTCGTCGATGTGCCGGCGCCCGGTGCATTGGCTCTGCTCGGCGCAGTCGGCGCCATCAACCCACGCCGACGCCGCTGACCATTCACTTTAAAGCCCTGGCGACGGACGGTCCGATCGTTCGGACTTCGGACCCAGGTCGGTGTGGCACACGCCCATCCGACAGTTTCAGGGGAAGCGAATCAACATGACAGGATGGCGCTCGCCAGCCTGCACCATCAGGAGAAGAGGACATGGGAATTCGATCGATTACCGCCATCGGAGCAGCCTCGTTGCTCGCTCTGCCCGCGGCCAACGCGGCCATTTCGGCCAACACGGCGTCCATCACGCTGGTGGCCAACGGCTCAACGCAAGTCGTCAGCAACACCACCGTCAGCCTCGGTGATGGACGATTCGCACACACTGGATCGTGGACCACAAACAACGGCATGATGGTGATGTGGCAGAACCTGATCACCAGCTACGCAGCGTCCAATGGCTCGGAGCTTGCGTACATCTCCGGTGGTTTCACCGTGAAGAACAATTCGTCGTCCACGCCCCTGGTCATCGACCTTGGCGTGTTCATGGCGGGCTCCATGGCTGGTCCGGCGACCTACTCCGGTTCTGCGGGTGGTCAGGGCGTGAACTTCTCGTTCAGCCCGGGCGCGCTTGGCGCAACCTCCGGTGCACCGGTGTGGTCCGGGTTCATCAACGACACGCTTGCCGGTGGCGTCATCACCTCCAGCCAGAACGTCAACCCCTTCTCGCTGGCAAGCTTCGCGCCGCAGTCATTCAGCGGCTCGAGCAGCGCCGTCTCGACAGGCCTGGGCATGCGCCTGAGGCTGACTGTCGCTGCAGGCATCGAATCAAGCTTCAGCGGAGCCTTCTCGGTCAGCGCTGTGCCGGCACCCGGCGCGGTGGTCTTGGCCGGCGTGGCTGGGCTGCTCGGCGGCCGTCGTCGCCGCTAACGGACTCTTTCTTTCTGTCACCGCGGAGGGAGCGGTGACATCTACCCACGCGACCCCGCGGCGCTCCCCACGAGTGCCGCGGGTTCGTTTTTGCTCCGTCCGCGAGTGTCGATCCACGGGCATCGAGCCGCTGCGCCGACCGACGCCGTGCACTGGTGGTGCACTGATCGTGCATCAATCGAACCCGCACTCGATGCTGTGCGCAGGCCCGGGAAGATTCGCTCAGGGAGCCTTCAAGTCCTTGGCCTGCGGCAGGTCGCTGATCGACGCGATGCCGAAGGTGCGCAGGAACTCGCTGGTGGTGCCGTAGAGCATGGGTCGCCCGATCTCTTCGCTGCGACCCACGATGCGGACCATGCGCCGCTCCATCAGGCTGCGCAGCACTTCGCCGCAGGCGACGCCACGGATTGCCTCGATGTCGGCCCGCAGGATCGGCTGCCGATAGGCCACCACCGCCAGGGTTTCGAGTGCTGCCTGCGTCAGGCGCGCCTGCGCTCGTTCGCCCCGGAGCCGGGCCACGACCGGACCGAGCGCCGAGATCGTCATGACCTGGCGGCCGCCGGCGACCTGTTCGATGCGGAAGGTGCGACCGGTTGCCTCGTAGCCCGCGTTGAGTTCTTCGATCGCCGCGCGGACCTGTGGTGCACCGAGCTCAAGCCCGAGCACATCCGCGATGCGGCCATCGGCCATCGGTCGGTCGGCTGCAAGCAGCACAGCCTCGACGCGTTGCGACAGCGGCAGGTCGGCACACGGCACGTCGCGTGCCGCCGTGGATTCGGTGTCGTGTTCGCTCACGAGCCTCGACCGGCCAGGGCGACGCGGACCGCGGCGCGACGCTGCGCGCGTTCGATCTGTTCACGCTGCTCAAGGGTGAGTGGCGTCGGGTTGGTGGCGTTGGCGCGGGCGTTGGCCTCGGCCAGATCGGTCTGTGCCTTGCCGGCGTCGATCGAGCCTGCATCCTCGGCGCCATCGACCAGCAGCGTGAGGGCATCGCCCTGCATCTGCGCGAAGCCGCCGTCGATCACGAACCATCGCGACTGGCCGGTGGCCAGGTCAAGTCGCGCGGCGCCCGTGCCGAGCTTGGCCAGGAACGCGCTTGCCCCGGGTGCCACACCCTTCTGGCCATCCCAGGCCTGGAAGGTGGCGTAGGAGACCTGCTCGTCGAGCAGCGAGTCGGATGGGGTGACGATGGTGCAGCGGAAAGTAGCCATGGGTGCTCCGTGGGTCGGGAATGGTAGTGGCTCGCCCGCGTCGGGTGCGTCATCGATTGCGGGTGCGGGGACACGGATAACCGCGCCCCTGCCTACTGCGGCAGGCCGCGCAAGGCCAGCGCACTGTTGCGGTAGCTCGGATCCTCGGTCACTTCGCGCACGATCCATGGCGCCAGCCATGGTGGAGGTTCAACCGCCGTGTCGACGCTCGGGAGCTCCACCTCGGCCAACCACAGGTCGATCCCGACGAAACCATCGATCTCCCAGCGCAGCGGTCCGTGCGACACCACGTGACGGACCTTGGTCAATCGACGGCCCAGCGTCTGTGGCCAGAGTTCCTCGAAAGACGCTGCGTCGAGCACGTGTTCTTCTTCATGGCGCACGAGGCCCATGCCCGACTTGCGGGTCAGGGTGCAGTGGATGGCACCGGCTTGATCGATCGCGCGACGCAGCCGCGCACCATGGCGCACGCCGTCGGCGCCCAGCACGTAGCCCTGCTCGATCCGGATCGTTGACCGAGCGGTGGGCAGCGTAGGCTCGCCGCGCAAGAGCCACGCGCGCTCGATTTCAAGATGAGGCTTGCTGTCTTCGGTGTCGCGATCGAGCCGTTGCCCACCATCATGCTCGTTCGCGCGCCCACTCATGGTCGGACGTTCATGCACCGCGCAGCGACAGGAGCGGCGCGCACTGCGCGACGAGGTTCGCCAGCACGAGCTTCT
>JASGCG010000232.1 GCA_030054235.1 Bacteroidia bacterium | reverse complement strand
TGGAAGCTGCGCAAGGCAGGGGAGCCGCTCTTGCACGCGGTGCCCGGTGCGCGCAAGCCGGTCACGTTCGTCGAGGACACCGCGGTCGATCCGGCTCGCCTGCCCACGTTCGTGAAGGAGTTCCGGGCGATCGTCGAGCGACATGGCACGACGGCGGCGTACTACGCGCACGCCTCGGTGGGGTGCCTGCACATCCGGCCGCTCATCGCGCTCGATGATGAGCGTGATCTTGCGGTCATGCGTGCGATCGCCATCGAGATCGCCGAGCTGGTGGCGCGTCACCACGGAGCGCTCAGCGGTGAGCACGGCGACGGCCGGGTGCGCACGCCGCTGCTCCGGATCGTGCTGGGCGAGGCGTTGTGCGCAGCGCTCGGCCGGGTGAAGGCCGTCTTTGACCCAGCCGGCCTGATGAACCCCGGCAACCTCGTCGACCACGACGACCCCGCCCGCATGACCGAGCACCTTCGGGTGCGTCCGCACGGCGCATTCGTTACGGTCGAGCCTCGTGCCACCTTCTTCCGCTTCGGGCCCGAGGAGGGACTCGAGCACGCCGCATCGCAATGCAACGGGGCCGGCATCTGTCGGCGCACCGCGCCCGGCGGCACGATGTGCCCGTCGTACCGCGTGCTGCTGGACGAGCGCCACACCACGCGTGGTCGTGGCAATGCGCTGCGCCTGGCGATCACGGGGCAGCTCGATGGTGGCCGCGCCTCGTGGTCCGATCCGGCGACGCAGGAGACGCTCTCCCTCTGCCTGTCGTGCAAGGCGTGCGCGAGCGAGTGTCCGAGCAACGTGGATCTGGCCAAGATCAAGGCCGAGTACACCGCGCAGGGCTTCGCCGAGCGTGGCCGCATCCCGTGGCGGGTGCGCGTGCGCGGGCGCGTGCGCGGGCTGCAACGGCTTGGCAGCCGCGTTGCGCCCTTGGCCAACGCGCTGGCCAGCGTCGTGGCGCTGCGGCGGCTGCTGCAGTGGATCCTTGGGCTGGCGACCGATCGGCCGCTGCCGGCCTTCGGCAAGGATGCGGCGCTGCGCATGCGCAGCGTGCCGCAACCGGTGGATGCACCGACGGTCCTGCTCTTTGGCGATTGCTTCACGCAGTATGGCGAGAGCGATGTAGCGATGGATGCCGTCGCCGTGCTCAACGCCTTCGGCTACCGCGTGTCCTTTGCCGATGCCGGGTGCTGCGCGCGGTCGCTCATCTCGACCGGCATGCTCGCCGAAGCACTCGTGACCGTGCCGCGCACGGCGCACGCGCTCCGCGCATCGATCGAGCGCGAACGAGCCGTCGCCGTGCTGATGCTCGAACCATCGTGCATGAGCGCCATCGTCGATGATTGGCAGGATCTGTCCCTGTCGCCGACCGCCTCCGACGATGCACGCGCCGTCGCTGCACTCGTCGACTCGGTCGAGGGCTTCCTCGAGCGCCGATGGAACGAGCACCCTCAGCGACCGTTGCCTGCACCGGGCATCGACGAGGCCATCGCCGTGCACCTGCACTGCCACCAGAAGGCACTGTGGGGCGGAACCACGACGATGGGCCTGCTGCGCCGCTTCTATCCCCGCGCGGAGCAGCTCACCACTGGTTGCTGCGGCATGGCGGGGGCATTCGGGTACGACGCCGCCACGGCGGACCTGTCGGTGCGCATCGCCAAGCACGACGTGCTTCCGGCCTTGGCGGCGCGCCCCGACCACATCGTGTGCGCGCCCGGCACCAGCTGCCGCCATCAGGTGCAGGACCTTGCCGGCCGCTCCGCGCTCCATCCGATCAGCCTCTTGCGCCGGGCGTTGCGCTAGGATCGCCGCATGGCTTCCGAAGGATCCGACGCACTCGACCTCGGCCTCGACCCCTCCGCTGCGGGGGTGGACCTGGCTGCCGGCAAGGTGCTCATCGTCGACGACAACCAGCAGAACCTCGAGCTGATCCAGGCCTACATGGAGTCGTTGCCTTGCCGCCTCGAGGTCGCCACCGACGGGGCCGAGGCCATGGCCTCGATCGCACGGGAGCAGCCCGACCTGGTGCTGCTCGACGTCATGATGCCGCGCATGTCGGGCTTCGAAGTCTGCCAGAAGCTCAAGGGCAATCCGACGACCCGCGACATCGTGATCATCATGGTCACGGCGCTCCACGAGGTCTCGGACATGGAGCGCGCGGTCGAGTGCGGCTGCGACGACTTCGTGAGCAAGCCCGTCAACAAGGTCGAGCTGCTCGCCCGCGTGAAGGGGCTGCTGGCGCTTCGTCTTCTGAAGAAGCGCCTGGCCGACTACATGCGCGACCAGCGCGCCTGACGCCGCGCGGCGACCTGTCGGCCGATCGCCATTCGACCCAAACGACAGCGGCCCGCCTTGATGGCGGGCCGCGTGGCTTGACGGTTGGATCGTGATCAGGCGGCGATGCGCATGACGACCGGCGGGGTGTCGCCCTCGCGGTGCCAGACGCTGTCGGCTCCGCGCGGCGTGCACGCGTGGTGCAGGTGATCGAGGTAGCGCCGCAGGTCGTCGGTGTCGAAGAGCTCGAGCCAGTCGCGGCCGGCGCTCGGGTTCAGGCTGGTGATCTCGTCGATGAGGTGGTCCTTGTCGAGCATGGTGCCTCCTGTGGCGTGCAGGATGCATCGGCCGCGCAAAACGGCGGCGTTGAAAAAACGACGCGGTCCACAGGGATTCCTGCGCAACCGCGTCGATCGATGGGTGCTCCCGGGCGCGCACCCACTACAGGTTGTGGTCAGCCGTTGGCAGCCTCGGGATGGCTGGCTGCAGGCAGCACGTCGCGGTAGCGGTAGAAGCGACTGGCCACCATGAAGACCAGCGTCGCGCCGAGCATGAGGGCCGTGAAGAACCAGTAGTAGCTTGCGCCCACCAGCGTGCTGTTGCCGTCCGCGTCCTGCGTGAACCGGTTGACGAGTGCGGTGAGCACGTTGCCGGCCGAGACCGAGAGCAGCCACAGGCTCATCACGATTGACTTCATGGATGCAGGCGACTGCGTGTAGCTGAACTCGAGGCCCGTGATCGAGACCATGACTTCCGCAGCGGTCAGCACGAGGTACGCCAGGAGCTGCCAGGCGATGCTCGGCCACTGCGCCTCGAGCTTCGTGCCGTCGGCTGCGATCGCGATCCCGCCGAGGGCGATCGTGTCGGCGACCTTGCCATCACGTTCGGTGCCCGCTGCCGTGGTCCGCAAGGCATCGAGCGCCGCCGCCGGAGCGTTGCGCTCGAGCGCGCGCAGGGCCTCGGCCGTCTTCGCCAGGTCGATGCCCTCGGCAGCGACCATCGGTGCGATCTTGGCCCGGAACGCACCCTGCTCGTCATCGATCAGGCGCTGCGCGTGGGCCGAGATCGCGAACGCGGCGACCGTGAGCGCGAAGCCCATGCCGATCTTGCGCAGCGGCGTGAGCTTGATCAGCTTGCCCATCGCCGGATAGATGACGTAGGCAAAGAGCGGCACGTAGATCAGGATCAGCAGTGGGTTGACCGCCTGGACCTGGCTCTCGAGCCATTGGATGCCAAGGAAATTGCAGTCCATCTGGCCCGCCTGGAGCACCCACGCGCTGCCGGTCTGGTCGTAGAGCGACCAGAACACCGCGACGAAGGCATAGACCATCACCAGCCGAAGGATGGCCGAGCGGCCCTCGGGCGCTGCAGCCTCGCGCAGGAACGCGAAGCCCTGCGGCGGCAGGTGCGCATAGCGCTTGCGGCCGAGCCAGAACACGAACGTGGCGATCGCCATGAGCACACCGGGCACGCCGAAGGCCCATCCCGGCCCGTGGGTCTTGAGGAGCCACGGCGTGAGCAG
>JASGCG010000231.1 GCA_030054235.1 Bacteroidia bacterium | reverse complement strand
TGCGCGAAGTCGTCTTGCGCCGAACGCCGCTGCAACCGGGCTGGTGGCTTGCCGCCTTGATCACCGGGACCTGTCTTGGTTTCTCGGCGTTCTACGAACTGGCCGAGGCGTGGATGGTCATTGCGTTCTATCCCGATGCCGGGCCCGAATGGCTCGGCACGCAGGGCGATCCATGGGACGCGCAGTGGGACATGACGATGGCGCTCGTCGGCGCGATCGCCGCGCAGCTCATGCTCGGCGCAGCGCAGGACCGCGCCCTGCGTGCTCGATCGTGACGGGCACGGCGTCTTCGCGTCCGCCGCGACGCCGTAGATCAACCAACTCCGACCTCACGAGCGACGAGTGTTCTTCGACCGCACAGCCCGCACCCTGGACCGCTTGCGGCTCCCATGCTTGCGGAACACGGCCTTCGATTCGGCGCGGGCCTCTGGCGTTGCGCGCAGCGAGAAGAGCGCTTTCTGCGCCGCGCGATACGCCATCGCGTGATCGACGATCGGGCTTGGGTAGTCCTCGCCGATGCGGCAACCGACCATCTGCCCAAGCAACCCCGGCATCAGCGCGGGTTCGGCGAGGAACTCGTCCGGCACAGGCTGCAGTTCGGGCACCCACCTCCGGATGAACACGCCGGTTGGATCGTGGTCCTGGACCTGCTTGCGCGGCGAGTAGATCCTGAGCGTGTTGATCCCCGTGGTGCCCGATTGCATCTGCACCTGCGAGTAGTGGATGCCGGGCTCGTAGTCCAGGAACTGGCACCCGAGCCACGGCGCGAACGTTCGCCAATCCAGCCACAGGTGATGGCTCGCGAAACTCACGAGCATCGCCCGCATGCGGAAGTTGATCCACCCGGTCTGGACCAGCGCACGCATGCACGCGTCGACCATGGGGTAGCCGGTGCGCCCCTCTTGCCAGGCCGCGAGCCGCTGCGCCGCAAGCGTGGGATCCATGCCCGTTCGGAGCGACTCGGTGCACGGCATCATGCAACGGTGCTCGATCGCCGGCTCGTCCTCGAGCTTCTGCATGAAGTGACAGTGCCAGGCCAAGCGCGACATGAAGCTGCGCACCGAGCCACGCCAGGCGCTGAGTTCAGCGTTCGCTTCACCTTGCTCGCCAAGTTGGCCAAGCCGCCTCGCGGCACCCTGCCATGCGCGCCGCACGCTCATCGTGCCCCACGCCAAGTGGGGCGAGAGCCTGGAGCACGACTCCCACGCCTCGACCGGAGAACCCATGGTCCGCTGGTAGTCACGGCCGCGCTGAAGAAGGAACGAGTTCAGGCAAGCCGCTGCATGCGAGGCTCCCCCGCGCTGCCTGTGCGCCATGCGCGCGTCAGGACCCAGCCCAAGCGACGACGAACAGCCAGGTTCATTCGAAGCAATCGTCGACGCATCAGGCGAGCGCAGCATGGTGGGCGGCGCATGGCGAGGTCGCTTCATGAACTCCTGCCAACGCGCCGACCATCCATCGCGACCGGGATTGGGGCGAAGGACGCCGTTCTGTGCCCACTCTCGAAAGGCGATGCCGCGCTGCCTGCACCACCGTGCCACCGCACGGTCACGCGCAAACGTGATCGCATTGCCGGTTTCCTCGTGTGCGAGCACGGTTTCAATCGGTTCGAGCGCATGCAGCTGGGCGAGCACATCGACCACTTCGCCGACCCGCCGCACGAGCCGGCCGCCGATCGCCTCGATGGCTCGTTCGAGCTCATCGAGCGACTCGTCCAGGAAGGCCACGTGCGATGCATCGGCATCGGGCGCCGACCAGACGCTCGGCTCGTGGACGTACAGCGCGATCATGGCACCGCCTGCCTCGCAGAGCCTGCCCGCCTCGGCGAGCGGGGCATGGTCATCCAGACGCAGATCGCGCTTGAGCCAGACGACGTGCATCGTTCAGCGGCGCCGGGCGTGTCCACCCGTGCCCCTCTCATTCATGCGGGGCACGACCGGCTGCTGA
Source organism: Bacteroidia bacterium (assembly GCA_030054235.1). Classification (GTDB taxonomy): domain Bacteria; phylum Planctomycetota; class Phycisphaerae; order Phycisphaerales; family SM1A02; genus SYIB01. The sequence goes on along the minus strand of JASGCG010000231.1, from coordinate 1,847 downwards.
GCGGCTGATTCTTGGGGACCGCGCCGCCGACAAGCGTCGGAGCAGTAGCGAACACCCTCCCAGTCACGTTCCCACTTCTTGCGCCACGTGAAGGGTCGATGGCACGACACGCACGTCTTGGGCGGCGGAACAGGGCGTCGCTGGATGGGTGGCATGGCGAGAGCGCTCCAGAGGACCGGCCAGACCTGTCGCCAGGTCGAGGCTCCCAGACTCTAGGCCTGCGCACCCGCCAAGGTGCCAGAACGTCAATCTCGATGCTTGGTGCGCAGCCAGTCGATGCTGTAGCCGCCAGGGCCCATCAGGCCGATCACCGCGAAGCCGGCGAGGTACAGCAGCGCGAGTTCGCGCTTGGCCAGCGGATCGCCGGAGTGCACCACGAAGGCCGCCGCGGCCATCACTGCACACGGCACGACCGCGGCCCATCGGGTGAACAGGCCGATCATCACGAGCACGGGTGCCACCGCTTCGCCGCACACCGCGATGACGAGCGACAGGGTGGGGCCAAGGCCGATCGGATCTGGGAAGTCCCCCGTGGCACCGGAAACCAACTGCTGCAACTTCGGCACGCCGTGGTGCAGCATCAAGAGCGAGAACGACAGTCGGAGCACCAAGTGTCCGACATCGGAGAGTTTTCGGGTCACGTTGGTGGCGATGTTGGACATGCGAGAGATGCTAACGGTACTGCACAAGGAGGCGGGGTGCGATCAGCCCATCAGCCAGAACGGCCCCGCCACTACCCTAACCATCATGCATCGCCTGACACGATCCACGCTGCTGACCGGCCTTGCGCTGCTCTTCACTGCCTGCTCAGTCACGCGGGACGATGGGCTCTCGCCGCGCCAGCGCGCACTGCGCGACATGTGGGAAGCGCACATGAAGGGCGAGTTCGCCGACAAGGACGTGAACGAGACCATGTCGACGATGATCGAGCCCGCGCATGTGAACCACGTGCCCACCATGACCGGCGGCACCGGATTCCCCGCGATCAGCGCGTTCTACGCGGCGCACTTCATCCCGAAGATGCCCGCCGACACCAAGGTCACGCCGGTCTCGCGCACGATCGGCGAGACGCAGATCGTCGACGAGATGATCTTCTCGTTCACGCACACCATCGAGATGGACTGGATGCTGCCGGGCATCGCGCCCACCGGCAAGCGCGTGGAGATCCCGCTGGTCGCCATCATCGGCTTCAAGGACGGCAAGGTGCAGCATGAGCACATCTACTGGGACCAGGCCTCGGTCCTGGTGCAGCTGGGGCTGATTGACGCTGCGACCCTTCCGGTCGCGGGTGCAGAGACCGCCCGCAAGGTCCTGGACCCGAGCCTGCCTTCGAACGCGCTGATCGAGCGGCGCGCCGTGCGCTGACGGCCTTTCGGGGCGCCGCCCTGCACCCTGACTGCCCAGGCGGGCGGCCATGCCGCGGAACGGGCGAACGCCAGCCCCTGGAATTTGTCTCATCGTATGATACAATTTCGTCATGCTCACGATCTCGCTGGCCAGTCCAGTGCCCATCCACGACCAGCTCGTGGCCGGGCTGCGCGGGCTCATCGCCGCCGGTGCACTCGCCAAGGGCGATGAGCTCCCGCCGGTTCGGCAGCTTGCGGCCGACCTCGGCATCAACCTGAACACCGTCGCGCGCGCCTACCGCGACCTGACCGATGCGGGCTTGCTCGCCTCCGTGCGCGGCCGCGGCACCATCGTCATCTCCACCATCGAGCGCGCCAACGGGCCCAAGGCCGACGAACGCAAGCGCATCGAGCATGGCATCACTGCTGCGTTCCACGATGCCAAGATCGCGGGGCTCACCCGACAGGCCGTCGAAGCGATCGTGCGTCGGCAGATCGAGC
>JASGCG010000230.1 GCA_030054235.1 Bacteroidia bacterium | reverse complement strand
GGCGGTCAGTGCCGAGCGGAATCATGAGGATGGGCCCGCTTGCGGGGCGAATCGGGACCCGGGCGCACTATAGTCCGGGACTCGCATCACCGAACCGCATTGGGAGACCGAACCATGGCCACCGCCACCGCACCGACCTTCGACAAGGGCCTCGCCAACACCGTCGCCGCCGAAACGCAAATGTCGTTCATCGACGGGGGCAAGGGCGTGCTGGAGTACGTGGGCATCGACATCGACTCGCTGGCGCGCAACAGCACCTTCGAGGAGACGGTCTACCTGCTGTGGAACCTGAAGCTGCCGACCAGGGCCGAGCTCGACGCGTTCTGCACCGAGCTGCGCGCGGAATACATGCTGCCGGCCGAGATGGACGCGCTGATCCGCCAGTTCCCGCGCTCGACGCCGCCGATGCACGCGCTGCGCACCATGATCAGCGCGCTCTCGATGTTCGACCGCGAGGCCGACGTCAACACCCCCGAGGCCAACCGCCGCAAGGCGCTGCGCATCGTGGCCAAGACCCCGGCGCTCATCGCGCGCTTCGACCGCCACCGCAAGGGCAAGCCGTTCGTCGATCCGCAGCCTGACCTGACCATCGCGCAGAACTTCCTGCTCATGCTCAACGGCGAACTGCCGACCGATGCCATGGCCAAGGCGCTGGATGTCTGCCTGATCCTTCACGCGGATCACGGCCTGAACGCCAGCACCTTCGCGGCCCGCGTCACGATCGCCACGCTGAGCGACATGTACAGCGCGATCACCACGGCGGTCGGCACCCTCAAGGGCCCGCTCCACGGCGGCGCCAACGAGGAAGTGATGCACATGCTCAACGAGATCGGCACCATCGACAAGGTCGATGCCTACATGGCCGGCAAGCTCGAGCGCAAGGAACTCATCATGGGCTTCGGCCACCGCGTGTACAAGGCGTACGACCCGCGCGCGACCTACCTGAAGACCTTCGCCAAGCAGGTCGCTGCCGATACCGGCAACCTGAACCTGTACGAGATGAGCCGCCGCATCGAGGAGATCATGGACAAGGCCGTGGCGGCGAAGGGGATCTTCCCCAACGTCGACTTCTACAGCGCCACGACCTATTACTCGCTTGGCCTGGACCTCGACCTCTTTACCTGCATGTTCGCGCTCAGCCGCAACAGCGGCTGGTGCGGCCACTGCATCGAGCAGCTCAAGGGCAACCGCCTGATCCGTCCGATGGCCGACTACATCGGGCCGCACGGCGTGCCGTACGTGCCGATGGCCGAGCGTCGCTGAGCGTTCGCGGGATCGGGTCCGTGATTGAAGCGAGGCGTCGCGCTTGGGTACGGGCCGCTGCTGCGCTCAGCCCTTCAGGCTGGGCATGAACTCGAGCCGGCCGCCGCTGATCTCCATCGCCACGCCTTCCTGCATCACGCGGATGTCGGTCATCGATGGGTCGAAGGTGTCGGGCAGGTGCATGAGCACCATCTTGCGGCGAATGTCGTCGGGCAGGGCATTGAGCTCCGCGAGCGGCGTGTGGTAGGGCGGCGGTGTGGTCTCGTGCGCGAAGGCGTCGCATTCGGCCAGCCAGTCGATCAGCGTGCGATCGAAGCCCGTGTCGCTCGACCACCCGAAGCTGGCGCCCTTGACGCGGAAGCGGAACGCCCAGGTCGGGATCATGTGCGTCGTGCGGCGCCATTCGACCGTGACGCCCGCGATGATGCGTTGACCTGATTCGGCAAGCGGGCACACATCCAGGTAGTCGCCAACGCCGGCGCGACCATCCTGGTCCATCGCCGGAGCGAGCTTGGGCCAGAGCCGTTCGGCGACCTCCTTGCCGCAGTGGATGCGGGGGAGCGGCGTACCGTGCTGCTGGCGCTGCAGCCAGTGCAGGAAGCCGAGCACTTCCAATCCGTTGCTGTGGTCGCCATGCAGGTGGGTGACGATGACCTCGTTCAGGTCCTCGGCGCGCACGGTCCAGCCGCTGCGCTCGGTCGCCTCGCGGATCACCTTGCGGATCGGATCGGGGCAATCGAGCAGGATGCTCCCGCCGGACCCCTGGATCACGCAGGAGCTGCCGTAGTACCGGCTCGAGAAGGCGCTGCCCACGCCGAGTGGCAGGATCCGAAGGCTCATAAGCGGAAGAGTAGACAAAAGCGGAAGTGGGTGGTCCGATTGCCCGATCCTTGTGGACGGCCTTGTCGATGCACACCCGAACGCCCATCCTTGCCTTCATGCCGCTCAGCGCCGTCGTGGCCAGCGGGGCGTTCGCGCAGGTGCCGCCGGCGTCGCGTCCCGAGCCGACGCAGGCGCTCGTCGAACTCTTCAACCAGCAGGATGCGATCCAACGGCAGGAGTTCCTGGCGGGCACGCCGATCTCTGAGCGCGTGCTGCTGGATGTCGGCGGCTCGTTCCGTTTCGGCTGGAACTACATCGACGATGCCTTCGGCAACACGTCGCAACTGCAGCAGCTTGACTCGCGCTGGTACGCGCGCGCCGAACTCGACGGCGTGCACCGGTTCTATGGCCGCATCCGGCTCTGGTACAACGAGTGGGACTCGAACAACGTGCCCGCGCCGCCCAACGAAGACGGTTGGACCGTGCCGATCGGTGAACTCTACTGGTACGAACTCGATCTTGGTGGCGCCATGGTCAACGGCGGAGGCAAGCGCAGCGACCTTGACCTGAAGTTGCGAGGTGGTCGTCAGTACATCGTGTGGGGGCAGGGGCTCACGCTCTCGACCTACATGTACGCGGGTACCTTCGATTGGAACATCGGGCAGGTGAACATCCAGGGCCTGGCCGGCGTGACCAGCGGCAACGACACGATCGACTTCGACACCTCGAGGCCGGGCTACGACACCGACACGGATCGCGCGTACTACGGGCTCAAGGCCGAGTGGCGCCGGGGCCAGGATCTGGTGCCGTACTGCTTCGCGCTGCTGCAGCAGGATGGCAACGCAGGGCAGACCGATGTGCTGCTCGATGGGTTCGCGCCCGGCGGTGGCGGGTACCCGACGGAATTTGACTACGAAAGCCAGTACTACGGCCTTGGGGCGACCGGATCGCTGGGCCGGAACTGGCAGTGGCGCGCCGAGGGCGTGTACGAGACCGGCACAACGCTGAGCAGCTCGATCAGCCCCACCGGCACCGTGCTGCCGCAGGTCGAGGATGACATCAGCGCCTGGGCCGGCGTGGTCGGCCTGCAGCGCTCGTTCGATGACCGTGCGCAGACGCGCTTTGACCTGCAAGCGATCCTGGGTTCAGGCGATGCCGGTCGACTCGACTCCGGCAACACCTTTGGCGGCCCGCAGCCCGGGCAGGTCGACAAGGAATACAACAGCAACGGCTTCCTCTACACCGGCTACGTCTTCGCGCCCTCGCCGGCGAACCTGTGGACCAACAGCCTTGGCTTGAGCGGCAACTGGCTGAGCCAGTGGCGCGCGTTCCGCGACATGCGCCTTGGCGTGACCGGCTTCACGTACATGCGGCTCGATTCGGAAGCGCCCATCACGGCATTCGTCGACAAGGGCGGCTCGAGCTGGGTCGGCTGGGAAATCGACGCTTCGATTGACTGGCGGATCCTGAGCGACGTGAACCTGCAGTTCCTGTACGGCGCGTTCTTCCCCAACGAGGAGATCTTCCCGGACAATCAGGAAGACCTGCGCCAGTTCATCTACGGAGGCGTGACCTATGCGTTCTGAGCGCATCGATCGCTGGGCCTCGTCGGCGCGCGTGGGCCGTGTGCTCGTCATCGGTCTTGTGGCCATGACCGGTTGCGTGAGCCGCCAAGCGGCGGAGTCGAGCGCGGTCGATCAGTTCCCGGGCGCCGACCAGGACATTGAGTTCATG
>JASGCG010000229.1 GCA_030054235.1 Bacteroidia bacterium | reverse complement strand
CCGGCGAGGCCCGTCAGCGCCGCATGGGTGCGCTCTGGGACCGTGATGCATTCCTGTTCGTGGGTGACCCGGCGCGTCGCATGGCGCCGGCCGATGGTGTGCGATGGTGGGAGGGCGGACTGGTCTGGCGTGACGGCGAGCCGTGGTTCGAGGTCCGCGCGTTGACGGCTCGGGCGCCAGAGGCCCCGCCGGCGGTCCATCTTCCCGAGGCGATCCGAGGCCGGGTCGTGGCGCGCCATGAGGGCCCGTGGTGCGTGGCCGATTCCTTCGTGATGCTGCTCGAACCTGGGATCTGGGAGAACGGCCGAACCTGGTCCGTGCCGCTCTGGCGGGCATCGGAGTATGCTCCCGAACCAACCAAAGGAACCCGATGATTCCTGTCCTCCTTGCCAATCTCGCGTGGGTCTCGTTCCTCGCCTTCTGGTGCGTGCTCTACTTCGCGCAGTCGAAGGCTGACGGCGGATCCGGTGGCAGGTACAAGGATCAGTGATCCGCCGTGGGCGTGGTCAACGCCCCGAGTCAGTCATCCTGCCCGATTAGCTCAGCTGGATAGAGCACCGGTTTCCTAAACTGGAGGTCGCGCGTTCAAATCGCGCATCGGGCGTTCTTGCAGCGGTCACGATGTGGATGCACCGTGGGCGGCTCTTCCGGGCGTCTGCGATCCTGTGGATCGTCACGAGTCTGCTGGCGCTGCTCGTTCTCGCGCTGCGCTTGGGGCGCTGAGGCCGCCCGGGGTGACGGGGTGAAGGCAATGCCGATGGGCGGACTCGAACCGCCGACCTTCGGGTTATGAATCCAACGCTCTAACCAGCTGAGCTACATCGGCGAAGGGTCGAGGAGTGTAGGGGCCACGGGCCGACTCCTGCAACCGCTGCGGAACTCCGGCGTTCAGGCTCCGGCGCCGGCCGTGGCCGCTGAGGCGCTTCGAAGCCAGCGGCGTCCAAGGGCGGTGCCGGCAAACTCGGGACTCTTGCGCGCAATGGCCGCGGCCACCAAGCCCATGAACATCGGTTGCGGGCGCACCGGGCGGCTGGTGAGCTCGGGATGGAACTGGCCGCCGATGAAGTAGGGGTGCGCGGTGACCGGCAGTTCGAGCACCTGCATGATCGGTTGCGTCGGATGGCGACCGCTGAAGACGAGGCCACCCGCCGTGAGCTGGGTGATGAACGAGGGATCGACCTCGTAGCGGTGGCGGAAGCGCTCGCGGATGCTGGCCGCGTTGCCGAAGAGGAAGCTCGCGAGACTGCCCGCGGTGAGCTGCACATCCTGCGCGCCAAGGCGCATCGTGCCGCCGACGATGCCTTCGAGCCGCTTCTGGTCGGGGAGCTCGCTGATCACCGGATGCTTCGTGGTCGAGCTGAATTCCGTGCTGTCGGCGTCGGCCATTCCCAGCACGTTGCGCGCGTACTCGATCACGGCGACCTGGAAGCCGAGGCAGATGCCCAGGAACGGCGTCTTCGACTCGCGCGCCCACTGCACCGAGAGGATCTTGCCCTGCACGCCGCGGCTGCCGAAGCCGCCGGGCACGATGATGCCATCGACGCCGTCGAAGGTCTTCGCCGCATCCGACGACGAGGCGATGTCGCTCGTCTCGAGCCAGCGCACGTCCATCTTCGCGCCGAGTTCGATGCTGCAGTGCTCGAGCGCCTTCTCGATGCTTGCGTAGGCATCGCGGAGCGACGAATACTTGCCCGCGATGCCGATCGTGATGGCGTGCTGGCGGTCGGCCTGCAGCTTGGTCGTGAACGTGTTCCACGACGCACGGGCGCGGTCCTCGCGGGCCGGCTCGACCCGGTCGTGCAGCGAGAGGATCGAGAGGATCTCGCGGTCGAGGCCCGCCTGGCGCATGGCGTCGGGGATCGAGTAGATCGACGTGCGGTCGTGCATCGAGAAGATGCGCTTGAGCGGGACGTTGCTGAACATCGCGATCTTCTCCATCACCTTCTCGGTGACGGGATTCTTGGCGCGGCACGCGACGATGTTGGGCTGCACGCCGGCTTCCATCAGCCGCTTGATGCCCAGCTGCGCGGCCTTGGACTTCTGCTCGCCGAGGATCGACGGCTCGAGGATGTACGTCAGGGCGACGAAGCACGTGCTGCCGGGGCCTTCCTCGAAGGCGAGTTCGCGCAGTGCCTCGATGTAGAAGCCGTTCTCGTAGTCGCCCGCGGTGCCGCCGACTTCGACGAACACCACGTCGAGCTGCTTCCCGCGCGGGCCGCTCATGGCCAGCTCGCGCAGCTTCATCTTCACTTCGCCGGTCACGTGCGGGATCATCTGCACGTCGCGGCCGAGGTAGCCGCCGCGGCGCTCGCGCTCGAGGATGCGCGTGTAGATCTGGCCGGCCGTGACGAAGTTCTTCCGCGAGAGGTTCTGGTCGAGCAGGCGCTCGTAGGTGCCCAGATCCATGTCGGTCTCGAGACCGTCGTCGAGCACGAACACTTCGCCGTGCCGATAGGGATTCAGCGTGCCGCTGTCGATGTTGAGGTAGCCCTCCATCTTGATCGGGGCGACCGTGAGACCCTTGTCCTGGATCAGTTTGGCGAGCGATGAACTGAAGATGCCCTTGCCCAGCCCGCTCATCACCGTGCCGATCACCACGACGAACTTGGTGACGCCGCGCTGGTAGCCGGCAGGCGCGGGTGAGTAGTGCTCGGTGCTGGCCTCGCTCGAGGCACCGAACTGGCTCAGGAAGCCGCAGTCGGCGCCGTCTTGGGCGGGCTGGTTGTTGGTAGGGGGCATAACCAAGCGTACAGCAGTGGGCCCCACCGAAACAAGCGGCCGTCGCAGTGATTTCGGCACGAGGGATACCCTTCGCCCATGCAGCTCTTCGCCCTCGTCCTCTGCTCCGCCGCCATCGCCATCAGCCCGGCCCAGCGTCGGCAGCCGCCGGCTCCGATGCCCGAGGTGGATGTGACGACCGGTCGCGACCTGCGCGTGTACGCGCCCGATCGCCTCGTCGACTACGGGCACATGAAGCTCGAACTCCGGTTCGAGCGGCTTGAGGACCGCGCTTTCACGGCCAAGCAGACCATGACCGTGCGTCCGATCGGCGTGCCGGTGCGAGGTCTCCGGCTGGACGCTCCCGGCCTGGCGATCGCGTCCGTCGTCGATGGCGAGGGCAAGCCCATCGAGTGGTCGCACGATGGTTCGTCGCTCTTCCTGCACTTCGCTGCACCGCTCGGCGATGCATGGACCACGCTGGTCACCACGTACTCGTGCACGGATCCGATCGATGGCATGACCTTCACGCCCGCCGGGCCCGATCCGACGGCCTACCCGGCCGAGGTCCACACGCAGGGGCAGCCCGAATCGAATCGATACTGGTTCCCGTGCCATGACTTTCCCAACGAACGCATGACGACCGAGCTCGTGATCGACGTGCCGGCCGGAGTGAGCGCGAGCGGCAACGGCAAGCTCGTGTCGCATGCCGTGGCCAACGGCCGCGAGACCTGGCACTGGCTCCAGGACAAGCCGCACGTGTCGTACCTGGTGAGCCTGGTGGCGGGAACGTTCGAACGCACGGCGCTTCCCAACCCGCGCTCGGGCGTGCCGATGCAGGTGTGGGCGCTGCAGGGCCATGCGGACGAGGTGCATCGAACCTATGACCGCACCGACGAGATGATCGAGGTGCTCGCTGGCCGCTTCGGCACGCCGTACCCCTGGGCGCGCTACGACCAGCTCATCGTGCGCAACTTCGGTGCCGGCGGCATGGAGAACACCAGCGTCACCAGCCTGCTGCCCGGCGCCTGGCTGAGCGAAGCCGCCGCGAAGGACAGCGACTACGACGGCCTGATCGCGCACGAACTCGGCCACCAGTGGACGGGG
>JASGCG010000228.1 GCA_030054235.1 Bacteroidia bacterium | reverse complement strand
AGCGACGCAGGAGGAGCGCGCGCGGAGCCGGGTGCAGCGCGCGCGTCCGCGCAGCTCGCGACCCGAGGTCGCGGGAGGACGAGCGCCAAGTCGCCCCCCCTAAGCGCAATCGCGCAGAACACTCCTCGTTCACATCACTCCGAAGTCATTTTCGGGGGGTCAAACTGCAGATCCTGTACGGCCCGCGGTACCGCCTTCGCCCTCACGGCGACGGTACCGGGATCGACTTCCCGGCTTCGGCGTCGCGGCGGCCCTCGATGCAATCAAGGATCACGGTCGCGATTGCCTCGGGCTGCAGCGTCTTGGCCGGCGGGATGATCTTCTCGTCCCAGTTCTGGCGCAGCATGCGGGTCTCGACGGCACCCGGATTGATGCAGAACGATCGGATCCCGTGGCGACGCCCCTCGCGCCAGGCGCTGCGCGTGAACGAATCGAGCGCGCTCTTCGCGGCCGCATAGACGAAGAACCCCGGGAAGGGATCGAACGCGCCCATCGTGCTGATGTTGATGATGCAGCCGGACTTCTGCTGCACGAAGTGCGGCCAGCAGCGCGCGATCAGCGCCGCGGGGCCGAACGCGTTGACGTAGAAGGTGGTCTCGAGGAGCTCCTCGTCGGTCGCCTCGATCGGCGCCTTCGGCGCTGAGCCCGCGCCGTTCACCAGGCAATCGATGCGGCCCCACGCGGCGTGCGTGCGGTCGACGACCATGGCAGCGCGATCAAGGTCGCAGACATCGGCGACGCACGGAAAGAGCGTGGCACCCGGCACCCGTTCGCGGATGAGCGCGGCGGTCTCCTCGAGCGCAAGCGCCGTGCGACCCACGAGCGTGACGCGATGGCCGCGCTCGGCGAGCATGATGGCTGTGGCACGGCCGATGCCGCTGCCGGCGCCGGTGACGATCGAGACGGGCTGGTCCATGGCGGGGGCTTCGCGCGCGGGCAGCCGTTGGTTTCGTCAACCCGCCACGAGCCTGGCGACATCGTTGAAGAAGGTCACCACGAAGAGCGCGCCGAAGAGCAGCAAGCCCGCGAGGAAGGCGATGTTCTGGAAGAGCACGCTCGGCTCGCGGCCGGTGATGCGCTCGTACACGAGGTAGCACATGTGCCCGCCGTCGGCGATCGGCAGGGGCAGGAAGTTCAGCACGGCCAGGTTCACGCTGATGACGGCGAGGAAGAAGACGAGGTAGGTCCATCCGCGATCGGCGACCTGCGTGCCGATCTGCACGATGCCCACCGGCCCGCGCAGCTGCTTCACGGCGACCGTGCCGCGAACGAGCCGGTCGATCGTGAGCCACGTCATGATCGCGAGCTTGCGCGACTCCCTGAAGCCCATCGCGACTGCCTGCAGCGGATTGCCGTCGGCGTTGATCGTGACCATCAACGGCTCGAACCACTCGGGGCCGATCGGGCTCGACCAGGCGAGGGCTGCGATCGACTTGGCCTGCGCGTCGTTGAAGCGCAACTCGGCGTTGATGGTGGCTTCCCCGGTGCCGGGCATGCGCACGGTGATCGGCACCGAGCGCGCACCTGCTGCCAGCGCGCGCTGGATGGCGCCGCGGATCGAGGCCCAGTCGCGCACGGCCTCGCCGCCGACCGAGACGACCGTGCTGCACGGGACCAGGCCAAGCCCCGCAGCGGGCGTGCTGATGACTGCATCGCCCTCCTGCGTCGACTCGATCGGGCCGGCGATCATCGGCAGGTTTGTGGCGTACCCGATCATCACTTCGAGCCGGCCATTCGCATCGACGCGCGCGTTCACCGGCACGCGCTCGCCCTCGCGCAGGACGACGAGCGGCACGACCGAGCCCGCGCGCTTGGCCATGATTGCACGGAACTCATCCATGCGCGGGCCTGACTCATCGCCCGCGGCGAGGATGACATCGCCAGCCTTGAGGATCGCGGCGTTCGCACTTCCCGGCAGCACATCGCGCACCATCACCAAGGGAACGAGGCCCGCCACGCCGAGTTCAAGGTCGGCGGCGCCGGCACTCGACCCGGGCGCATAGAGGATCGGCTCAAGATCGGCGATGGGCTCGAGCGCGACCGAGATCGAGGTCGCTTCGCCGCCCCACGTCACATCCCACGTGGTCATGATCTGCGCGCCAGCATTGGCCTGCGCCGCAACCCGCAGCCCGGCAGCGCTCGTCGCATCGCGGCCATCGATCGTGCGCAGCGTCGCGCCGCCCCACTGGCGCACGAACGCCTCGCGGTCGCCCGCGCACTCGAACCAGCCTGCGGGCGCGCCCTGGACACGGGCGCGATCGAAGAAGCCCGCGCTGAGCAAGGCTTGGTGCAGGAGCGGGATGCTCTGTCGATCGGCCGACAGCGCGACGCCCTCCGCGGGCGCGATCCCGAGCCGTTGTAGCCCCGCAGCAGCCTCGTACTCGGGCACGGCCTTGAGCTCGAGGCGCTCGCCACCACGATCGACCATGATGGTCAAGGGCTGCGTGCCCACATGCATTGCGCCACCGAGGATGACATCGGTGAAGGTCGCGGTGGGCGTGCCATCGATCGACTCGATGCGGTCCCCGGCCATGATCCCCGCGCGCGCCGCGGGCGAGCCGGGCGCCACGCCGCCCACGACCGGTGCCTCGGCCTTCACGCCCGCCAGGAAGGCGATCATGAAGAAGAGGATGCCGAAGATGATGTTCATCACGACGCCGCCCGAGATGACCACCATGCGCTTGCCGACCGGCGCGCTGCGGTAGCTGCGTGGATCGCCCTTTGCGACGAAAGCCTCGTTTGGTGCGGCATCGTCCTGCCCGAGCATGCGCACGAAGCCCCCGAGCGGCAGGAGCCGCAGCGTCCATTCGGTCTCGCCGAGGCCGGCGTCGCGAAGCGCCGACTCGGGAATCAAGGCGGTTGTCGTCGCAGCGAAGCGTCGGCAGAGTTCGGGCTGTGAGCTGCCGAACTGCACGCCCAGGCCGCGCCGCCACGAGCACAGCACCGGGCCCATGCCGATCGCGAAGTTGTCGACGCGGATCCCCGCCCAACGCGCGGCGAGGTAATGCCCCAGTTCATGCACGAGGATCAGGAACCCGAACCCCAGGATGACGACGAAGAGGTTCAGCCCGCCAACGAGGTCCATGCCCGGAGTCTAGTGATGCCACGTGCGTGCGGTTCGATGCAGTCCGTCCGGCGATCTCGTCGAACCGCCTCTCAACTCCGCCAGCCGGGGCGTCGGTGCGACGCAACCCGCGCCGGCCGAGGCCCGATCAGGCGCGGAGCGCGGGTGAGCGACCCAATCGATCCGTGCACCACGCGCGAGCGGCCGCATCGGCCGCAAGCACTGCATCGAGCGACGATGCCGGACCGCATGGCATGGCGGCCATGCACTCGCCCACGAGCTCGGCGATGCCCATGAACGGCAGCCGGCCATCGATGAAGCCCTGGACCGCAATCTCGTTCGCTGCGTTCAGCGTGCAGCCCGCCGTGCCGCCGCGTTCGATCGCATCCAGCGCGAGCCCGGGTGCCGGGAATCGATCGTGATCGATGGGCTCGAACTGGAACGAGCCGAGCTGTGACCAGTCGACGCGCCGCGTCGGGCCATCGACGCGCCGCGGATGCGCGAGCGCGATCTGGATCGGCAGCCGCATGTCCGGCGGGCTGATTTGAGCCATCACGCTGCCGTCGACGAACTCCACCATGGCGTGGACCATGCTCTGCGGGTGCACGATCGCGCCGAGACGGTCGCGACCCACGCCGAAGAGCCAGTGGGCCTCGAGCAGTTCGAGACCCTTGTTCATCATCGTCGCGCTGTCGATGGTGACCTTGCGGCCCATCGTCCAGGTCGGGTGCTTGAGCGCATCGGCCAACGTGATCGAGGCCA
>JASGCG010000227.1 GCA_030054235.1 Bacteroidia bacterium | reverse complement strand
GGCACGGTCAACGTCTACGACTACAACCCCGAGGATTCGGGGACCGACCCGGACATCGCCGGCCAGCTCGCGGCGATCGGACCGGTCGGGCAGCAGTGGTACCAGCACGTGATGACGCTCTCGAATCCCTACTTCGAGGGTCGCGCGCCGGGCTCCGATGGGATCGCCGCCGCCGCCAACTACGTGGAATTCTGGATGCGCCAGGCCGGTCTTGAGCCGGGCTTCCCGGCGAAGGAAGGCGACAGCGAGCGCACGACGTACCGCCAGCCGTTCGAGCTGCCGGGTGCCGGGCCGAAGGTCATCGACAGTGCGGTGGCCATCGGCGATCGCGCGCTGAAGTCCGGCGATGACTACGTGGTGCTTGGTTCGAGCGGCAGCGCGAGCGTGACGGCGCCACTGGCGTTCGCCGGCTACGCGATCGAATCGGGCAAGGATGGCTACACGAGCTTCAAGCACGAGGGCGAGGACCTCAAGGGCCGCATCGCCGTCTTCTTCCGCTATGAGCCGATCAACCAGGAAGGCGTGAGCCGCTGGAGCGAGCGGCGCTGGAGCGAGTACAGCGCGGCAGCGCCGAAGCTCGAGGCGCTCGCCAAGCGTGGTGCAGTCGGCGTGATCATGGTCACGCCGCCGGATGCGCGCGATGCCCGGCGCGGCCTCGAGACGACGGCGACCAGCCGCTTCGGCGATCGGCTCTCGATCCCCGCCGTGCAGCTGAGCATCGAGGCGATGGATGCGCTGATGCAGCAAGCCGATCCCGATGCCCGCTCGCTTGCGGAGTGGCGGCAGAAGGCCGACGAGGGTTCGGTCACGACCGTGCCCCTGAAGGATTCGGTGCAGGTCACGCTGAAAGCGGAAGTGACCACCGGCACGATCTCGACCGACAACATCGGCGGCGTGCTGCGCGGAGCCGGTTCGCTGGCCGACGAATGGGTGATCGTGGGCAGCCACTACGACCACGTCGGCTTCGGCAACTACGGCGCGGACCCGCGCAATCGCGGCAAGCTCCACCCCGGCGCCGATGACAATGCGAGCGGCACCGCGGCGATGCTCTGCATGACTCGCTTGATGGCTGATTGGTACGGCTCCGACGATGCACCGAAGGACCGGCGCAGCATCCTCTTCATGGCCTTCAGCGCCGAGGAGATCGGCCTCGACGGCAGCCGTCACTGGACCGAGCACCCCACGCTCAAGCAGGAGTCGATCAACGCGATGGTCAACCTCGACATGGTGGGCCGGCTGCGCAACGACGAACTCGTGGTGGGCGGCGTGGGCAGCGCGAAGGGCTTCAAGGAGTGGCTGCGTCCGCGCTTCGAGGAGAGCGGGCTGACGATCCGTGCGGATCCGAGCGGCCGCGGCCCGAGCGACCACGCGAGCTTCTACAGCGCCGGCATTCCCGTGCTCTTCCTCTTCACGGGCGTGCACGACGTCTATCACAAGCCCGGCGACCACGGCTGGACCGTGAACCCGGGTGGCGCGGCGAAGGTGGTCACGCTCGCCGAAGCGATCACGCAGGGCCTGGTCAGCGAGGCCAAGCTCGAGTTCGAGGGGAAGTCGGCCGGCTCCGGCCAGGACCGCGGCTATGCCAAGGTGCGTCTGGGCGTGTCGCCCGGCTACGGCGAGACCGGGCAGCCGGGCGTCGTCGTCGAAGCGGTGAGCGACGGCACGAGCGCCGCCGAGGCGGGCATCAAGAAGGGCGATGTCCTTCTGGCCTGGAACGGCGAGCTGCTCGAAGGCGCCGGCGACATGATGGACCAGCTGCGCAAGCACGCGCCCGGAGACAAGGTCAAGATCAAGCTTCGTCGTGATGGCAAGGAGATCGAGGTCGACGTCACGATGAAGGCGTCGAAGTCGCGTGGATGATGGGCCGGTCGCGGGTCCGGCACGCTGCTGGACCTGCGGCTACCCGATCGCGCCGGAGACGGCGCTCTGCTCCGAGTGCGGTGCGCCCCGCTCGGAGGCGTGGGAGCGATGGTCGCGTGCGACGCGGATCGATGCATTCGACGCATCAGGGGCCGTGGGGATGCTCGAACGCATCCGGTGGTGCGCGATCGCGCTGATGGTCGCCTCTGCCGCGTGGATCCTCGTGCCGCCTCTGTTGCCGCTGGCGTTGCGGCCCTCGCTGCCGGCGGTCGTCTTCCTGTACCTCCTGCCTGACGGCATCGTTCCGTGGGTGGCCGTGCTTGGCCTGTGGCCCGTGCTCCATGGTCGATGGATGCGGCTGGTCTGCTGGGTGACGCTCTCGATGAGCGTGGTTCGCCTGGGCGAGCTGGTGATGCAGGAGTGGCTCGCGACCCCGGCGATCAGCGCGATGCTCGCGAGGCCATTGGCGGTCCTGAGCCTGACGTCCATCGGCATCCTGATGCCCGCGGGCTCGCTGGTCGTGCTCATGGTGGCGGCGCTGCGGCTGGCGACGGGGCTTCGTTGGCCATGGCGATACGCGCTGACGGTGGGTGCCGCGGGGCTCGCGGCGGTCCTGTGCCTGGCGTGGGCCGGAGCGTTCGTGGCCGCCAACACCGAAGGACTCGGTGCGTTGCAGCCCACGCTCACGCGCATGCTGCAGATCCTGCGCTTCACGTGGCTCATCTCGGGCCTGAGCGTGCTCCTGATGAGCGCGTTGCTGGTTGGCGCGTCTCGTGCGCTTGCACGACGGCTACGCTAGGTCCATGCGGTTCACGATCGCGGCATCGACCCTCCTTCTCGTGCTGCAGGCAGCGGGCGCTCGTGCGCAGGATCCGGCGCCGGCGGCCTCCAAGCCCGATGCCGCAGCGGCTGCGGCCCCAGCCATCGAGCGATCCTCGCAACCCGCACCCGACGGTGCGGTGATCTGGTTCGACCAGCCGGCGCGCTCCTGGAATGAGGCGCTGCCGGTCGGCAATGGCCGGCTGGGCGCGATGGACTTCGGCGGTGTTCACGAGTCGCGTCTGCAGTTGAATGAAGATTCGGTGTGGCAGGGCCGGCGCGATGACCTGCAGCCGCGGTCCTTGTCCATGGAGGTCGCCGATGTGCGCGACCTGCTGCTCGCTGGCAAGGTTCGCGAGGGACAGGACCTGGCGCAGCGCACGCTCATGGACCCCGAGACGGACCGGTCCCACCAGACGCTCGGCGAGCTCGTGCTTCGCATGCCGGGCATGGAACGCGTGACCGGCTACCGGCGCGGCCTCGACCTGCTCACGGGAATCAGCGCGACCACGTGGACCAAGGACGGCGCGAACTACATGCGCACCGTCTTTGCGAGCAAGCCGCACGACGTGGTCGTGGTCGAGCTCGTCTGCGATCGGCCGCGTGGGATCGATCTCACCGTCGCGCTCGAGCGCCAGCCCAGCAGCGAGGGCTGTCCCCTCGTGATCGATGCCGGCACGACCAAGGGTTCGGGCATCGTGCGCGTGTGGGGCCGCACCGAGGCCGATGCTGCGGCCGGCGTGACCTTCGAGGCCAGCGTCATGGCGCTTCCGCGCGGCGGCACCTGCGTGCAGGATGGCGCGACGTTGCGCATCGAGCGCGCCGACTCGGTCTACCTCGTCATCGCCGGGCGCACCGACTACTGGGGCGAGACGTCGCTCAGCGACCGCAACGCGAAGGACCTGACCACGGCGGCAACCAGCGAGCAGCCCTTGCGCGACGAGCACATCAAGTGGTTCAGCAAGCGCATGCGCCGGGTGACGATCGACCTCGATCCGAGCGATCCGGCGGCGCGCGCACTCCCGACCGATCGACGGCGGGCACGGATGGAAGCCGGCCAGCCGGATCCTGAGCTCATCGCGATCCACGCGCAGTTCGCTCGGTACCTCTTGCTCTCGTGCAGCGAGCCCGGCGACCTGCCCGCCAACCTGCAGGGCATGTGGAC
>JASGCG010000226.1 GCA_030054235.1 Bacteroidia bacterium | reverse complement strand
GATTTCTGGCTGCGCATGTTGCGTGAACGAACGACCGCGCGCGATGGATCGTGCGACCTTCCGTGGGGCGACCCTGCGCGGCTCGATCCACGCTGAGCCTCGCCGACAGTCACCGCCGGTTGCGGATCTCGCGCTCGATCGCGTCGGCGTCCTTCTCGATGTGCGCGCTCAGGTTCGCGCGGCCCGACGGCGTGACGAGGATGTCGTCCTCGATGCGTACGCCGAAACGCTCGGCCGGAAGGTAGATGCCGGGCTCGATCGTGATCACCGCACCGGCCTTGAGCGGTTCGTTGGGGGTGATGTCGTGGACCTCGAGCCCCAGGTGATGGCCGATGCCGTGGATGAAGAAATCGCCGAAGCCGGCCTTCGTGATGACGTCGCGCGCGGCCTGGTCGACCTGGCCAAAGGTGGCGCCCGGTCGCACCGCCGCGATCGCGGCAAGCTGGGACTTCAGCACGATGTCGTAGACCTCGCGCTGGCGCTTCGTGAAGCGGCCATCGACGGGATAGGTGCGCGTGATGTCCGCGGCGTAGCCCGCGAACTGCGCGCCCGAGTCGAGCACGACCACGTCGCCTGCCATCAGCGGCGCATTGTTGGCGCGGTAGTGCAGCACCGTGCCGTTCATGCCGGCGCCGGCGATCGTGCCGTAGGCCGGGCCGCGCGAGCCGTGGCTGCGGTAGGCGTGCTCGGCAGCCTCCTGGATCTCGAACTCGGTGATGCCGGGGCGGATCGTCGAGAGCACGGCCTCGTAGCCCTCGGCCGTGATGTCGATGGCGCGCTGCATCAGCGCCTGCTCGGCGGGGCTCTTCACCGCACGCAGTCGAGCAATGATCTCGGTGCCGTCGTGGATCGCGCACGCCGGGATGCGCGAGGCGACTTCGCGATAGACCGCCAGGTCGGGCGAGACCGGCGCGGTGTGCGCGGCGAAGGGGTGCAGGCACGTCAGGCTCTTGGCGCGCTTGGCGCTGTCCAGCATCCAGCGGGGGAACGCGTTGGTGCGGAAGATCGTCGCGATGCCGTAGCGGCCCTTGAGCGGGCTCGCGATCTCCTCGCGCAGGCCGTCCCACTTCTCGAGTTCGGGGTCGAGGGGCTTGAGGAAGAGCTGTACGCGCCGGTTCGCGACAGGATGTCCGGGATCGAGCAGCAGCATCGCACCCGGTTCATCCGAGATGCCAGTGAGCCATTCGAAGTGCGGATGCGCACGGAAGTGGCTGAAGTGGCCGCCCTGCTCGTTCCCTGCGAAGACCACGGCCACGCTCGAGCCGAGCGCCTTCATCACGCGTTCGCGCCGTGCGGCGTGCTCGGTGACGGGGATCGCCGTGGGAGCGGTCTCCGTGCGGGCGCTGGTGGTGCGGGGAGTCCGGGTCGACGTCGTGCGCTTGGCCATGGGCCTATGGTAGCTGCGCGCCGACGCGTACCATCGCTCGTCGAGGACCCTCCATGGCAAGCAACAAGATGTCCGGCAGCCTGAACCACGCAATGATCGACGGCACCGAGGCCAAGGCCGCGCAGGCGATGGCCGATCGTTTCGGCGAGCCCGGCTACGACGACATCACCAAGGTCTACATCGCCCAGAACTACGCCGGCTACACCGAGGAGAACCAGGAGACCTGGCGAATCCTCTACGACCGCCAGATGGCCTACCTCGCCGACCACGCGAGCGACGTCTACCTGTCGGGCGCGCGCAGCATCAACCTCGTTCGGGACCACATCCCGTACCTCGAAGGTCCCAAGAGCGTGAACACGTTCCTGCAACGACTGACCGGCTGGCAGAGCCGTGCCGTGCCGGGCTACCTGCCTGCGAAGGCTTTCTTCGCGTGCCTTGCTCGCCGCGAGTTCCCGACCACCATCGTGATTCGGCCGAAGGAGTCGATCGACTATCTGCCCGAGCCGGACATCTTTCACGACATCTTCGGCCACGTGCCGCTGCATGCCGACCCGACGTTTGCGGACTTCCTGCAGACCTACGGCAAGGCCGCGCTGCTCACGAACGATCCCGTGCACACCGACCGCCTGGCACGGCTCTTCTGGTTCACGGTCGAGTTCGGTCTCATCCGTGAGTCGGGCCAGGTCAAGCTCTACGGCTCGGGGCTCATCAGCAGCCCCGGTGAGAGCAAGCATGCGCTCGACTCCAACGAGGTCGAGCGGCGCCCCTTCGATCTCGAGACCGTCTGTGCCACGAGCTTCGAGATCGACCACTACCAGCCGATCCTGTACGTGCTCGAGAGCTTCGAGCAGCTGCGCGACGCGATGAACAGCTACGCCGAGCGTCTGCTGAACGAAGCGCCGGCCACTGCGTCGGCCTGATCGGTCGCACGGTCCGCGCGCTCGTCGCGCCGTGCACTGCTGGGTGCGTGCTCAGCCGGCCATCGCCCGGACGGCGGCCATGGCGCTCTCGACGCTCGTGACCTCGACGTCATCGGGCCATGGCACACGCACGACATCGAACGCGCGACGGACATCCATGCCATCGGGATCGATCCCCACGACGCGCACGTCCTTGGCGGTGGTGCGCGATGAACCGGGGAGCGCGCGCAGCAGCAGGGCAGGATCGGCGTTGAGCGCCTTGCACGCGGCCGGCTCGATCGCCGCCAGCGCGTTGGGCACGACGACCGCCTCGGCATCGACGTAGTACCCGGCATGGCGGCATGCATCGATCGACAGCTTCGCCCAGTTCACGTCGGGCGCATCGCCGTGGTAGATCCGCCAGCGGTCGCACAGCGCTGCATCCTCGCCGCGCTCGACGAAGCGCTCCGGCGTGACCGAGAGCTGCATCGCGTCCGGCTCGCCATCGGGCAGCTCGAGCACGACGTCTCCGCTCGCCAGCACCGCCACCATGACCGGCGCCACAATGCATCCGTCCGGCGCGAGCACGATCTTCACCGGGCGGCGCTCGCCGTCGAAGCACAAGTGCCCCTCGAGGTGGCTTCGCAGCCACAGGTACGCCTCGTCAGCAATGCCATCGGGATCGTCGATCATGCGGCGCACGGTACGCGCCCCGCGAGCGCTCCGTCGAAGGGCGTCGGTGCCGATCGGTCCGTCGCGGCAGGACCTGCGCCATCACGCACGTCAGGCGACGGCTGCTCCATCGTGCGCGCTACGCTCCGCCCATGACCCTCGTGGCCTGCAGCGTGACCGTCGATCGCCCCGACCTCGTGTCGCCTGCGATCGAGCGGGCGATGCAGGCGAAGGCCGACGGTGCGGACCTCGTCGAGTGGCGCATCGATCTGCTGGCCATGCTGCCCGATGCCGCGGGTGCGATCCATAGGCTCCTGCGGGACAGCCCGCTTCCGACGATCCTCACGATCCGCAGCGAAGCAGAGGGCGGCGCCTATGACGGTTCGCCCATCGAAGCCGCGCGGGTGCTCGCCGATGCCATCGCGTGCGGCACGCCGCCGCGCTTCGTGGATGCCGAGGCATCGCTGCTTCGCGATCAGCGGGCCAGCGAGGTGGTGCACGCCGCACTCGCCAGCGTCGACGCGTCGCAGCGACCGTCGCTCGTGACGAGCCTGCATGATGTCGGCGGCCGGCCCACGGCACTGTGGTCCGAGCTCGAGCGCATGTGGTCGGATCCGGCATGCCACGTCGCGAAGGTGGCATGGACGGCACGGACCGTGCGCGACAACCTCGAGGCGTTCGATCTGCTGGCGAGCCGCCAAGGTCCAACGATCGCGCTCTGCATGGGCGAGCAGGGGGTGCTCTCCCGCGTGATGGGCGCGAAGTTCGGGGCGTTCCTGACCTTCGCCCGGCTCGATGACGAAGAAGGCACCGCGCCGGGCCAGCCGACGGTGCGCGAACTCGTCGAGCGCTATCGCATCAAGGCCATCACGCAGCACACGCGCGTCTACGGCGTGGTGGGC
>JASGCG010000225.1 GCA_030054235.1 Bacteroidia bacterium | reverse complement strand
GCGCCATAGGCGTATTCAGTTCCGACTGGCGGGGTCGTCGAGCTCTCGATGAGAGCGATGCTGTCAATCACCTCAACCCAGGGCGTCGAGTCAAGGGTTCCGTCGTCGTTGGTGTCCAGATCGGCGTTCAAGGCGCCCGTGAAGCCACGGACGATCATGATCGTGATGTTGTCGCTGTTCTCGATCCAGTCGTTGTTGAGGTTCGCCCCGGCAGCGCCCGCTCCGTTGCCGACGTCAGGGTTGGTGGCCGGGTTGCCGATCAGCAGGGTGCCGTCAGCGGGGATGGCCACGCCTGTCAGCGCACGCACGCGCTCCACGACGCCGCTGCCGACAGTCCCATCACCGATGATGATCAGGGTCAGATCGCTGACGGACAGGCCCGGGGTGCCGGCGATCTCGACGAACTCGATCGTGTCGGTGCCGGTCATGTCGATACGGATCTCGTTGAGGCGCACATCGACGAACTCGCAGCTTGCGGTGGCAGCGGTGCAGCTGGTGGCGGCCTGAGCGACGCATGCGGCGTCCCAGGCGGTCACGCAGCAGTCAGGGTCAACCGCGCACACCGCGTTGCAGCAGTTGGTGTCGCTGCAGAACGGCGTGGCGTGTTCGGCGTTGCAGGCACCAGCAGTCGCCTCGCCACACTCGAGCACCGGGCCGGCCGAGCAGGCGCGGTTGACGGCACCAGGGGTGTCGCCGCCGCCCGAGTAGAAGGTGAAGGCGCCGACGGTCCACTGGTTGTCGGGTGAGCAGAGGTACGCATGGCCGGCCGTGAAGGTCCCGGTCGAGGTCACATCCGCTGGGATCGTGTTCGGCGAGTACACCTGGTCCGCCGTGAACGGACCGAGCACAGCCACGCTGGTCACCACCGACAGCCAGGGCGTTGAGTCGAGGGTCCCGTCGTTGTTCGTGTCGAGGTCGGTGTTGATCGCACCGCTCCAGCCCGCCACGATCAGGTGCGTGCGCGCCGTGCTGTTGTCCTCGAAGAGCAGTCCATCCGCCGGGGTGACCCAATCCACGTCGAGGGGGAAGGTCACCGACGGCTCGGCGATCACAAGGCGGCCGTCGGCCGGAACCACCGCGCCATCGAGCGGAAGCGCCATTTCGACATGCCCCACGTAGTCGGCGGGGGTCGTGCCGGCGGCAGCGCGGTCACCGATCACCACGTAGGTCAGGCCAGCGAGCGAGGCGCCGGGCGTACCGATGAACTCCACGTACTCGTCGTTGTCAGCACCGGGCTGCTTGGTGCGCAGTTCGCTGAAGACCATCGAGATCACGCTGCCACATGCAGCATTGGCCGCACCCGGGGTGTCCGAGCCCGACGCTGGGTCGAGGGCACCGGCCTTCCAGGCCGCCGAGTCAGCGCACAGGTAGGCGTGCGCGGGCGAGTCACCCGCCTCCGGGCCGACGGTGGTCGCTGCGTAGAAGAACTCCTCGGTCAAGCCGTCCGGAGTCGCATTGCGCACGAAGGCGACGCTCGAGAGGAGCGCCGTCCACGGCGTCGAGTCAAGCGTGCCGTCATCGTTCGTGTCGAGGTCGGTGCCCACGCCGCCGGTGAAGCCGCTCACCAGGAAGAACGTCGTGTTGTCGCTCGACTCCAGGTCGAAGTCCGCGAAGAGGTCGGGCGTTGCCGCGAGGGAGAAGGTGGCCTCGGCGACGAGGAAGCGGCCCGAAGCACCGATCGATCCGCTCAGCGCGATCACCGACTCCACAACGCCGTTGGGCGATCCAGCATCACCGTCACCCACGACGACGACCGACAGGCCATTGAGGCTGGTGCCCGCAACGCCAGCGAGTTCGACGTACTCGCTCAGGTCAAAGCCGGGTTCATCGACGCGAATCTCGCTCAGCACGACGCTCTGGGCGAACGCGGTCGGGGCGAGGCACAGGGCCAAGGTGGCCACGGTGAGACGGTGGTTCATAATGAGCAGACTCCTCTTGGAAGGGAACACTAGCCCAGGAGCGGGCATGCGCAAAATCGCGGGAACCAGAATCGTGCAGGCCTTGCAGAATCCGAATCATCGACGACCTGGCGGCGAACGGGAACGCCAGTGCGTGGCCCGATGAAACGAACAGCGGACTCCCAGGGGGGGGAGTCCGCTGGGACGACCTCATTGGGATGCAAGGAAGACGGCCTGAGGCAATCCCCGGGACCGGCGAGCGCCGGCCCGGCGGCGCCAATCAGTTCGGATCCTTCTCGGGAGCCGGGCGCGTGATGACCGGAGCCGCGGCAGGAGCCGTTGCATCCTTCTCGGGGGTGGCGCGCGGCGTGGCCTGTGGTGCAGTCCCGCCGGTGGTGCCGCCCCACGATCCGGTGGTGGTGTCGTAGGTCATCGGACGAATGAACACTTCGACGCGACGGTTCTGGGCAGCACCGCGTGGGCCGTTCTCGACGATCGGGCGGTACTCACCCCAGCCAGCTACTTCGACGCGGTTGGCTGCAACACCATCACCGACGAGCAGGTCGCGCACAGAGATCGCGCGGTGTGCTGACAGGTGGGTGTTGGTCGGGTGGTTCTTCAACGTTTCGGGCTTGCCGATGCGGACGTTGTCGGTGTGGCCAGTGACCACGGTCTCGAACGCAGCGAGTTCCGGATTGTTGAGGATCGCCGCGAATCGACGCAGCACTTCACGAGCCGAGTCCTTCACGCGAGCGGACCCGCTGTCGAAGGTGACATCGGACAAGAAGCGGAGCATGCCCGTCTTCGCATCGAACTGCAGCATGTCGGGATACTGCTCCGCGAGCGACGCGAGAAGGATGTTGATGTTCTCGGGGAGCGGACCACCGGCATCCATGCCAGCGACCTGCTTGCTGAGCGCGTCGTAGGCATCGCGCAGCTTCTCGAGGTCGACCTTGCTGCCGTCGCTCAGACCCTGCATCGACTCCAGGTCGGCGCGAGCCTGCGAGATCTGCGAGCGAAGGCGATCCTCGTTCGCGCGCGACGTGCTGAGCTCGTCGCGGGTCGATCCGAGCTGCTGCTCGTAGCTTCGCGCTGCGGTGACCGCGGCGTCATACTTCTCTTGCGGGACACATCCGGCGAAGCCGAGGGCCAGGGTGACCAGGCTTCCGCCGAATACGATGCGATGCGCTGCCAGTGCGTTCATGGACATATCTCCCCTCGGGCGTCCTGCCCGAGTTATTCGAGGCAATATAACCATGGCCGAGGGGAAGTGGGCCGTAATCCGAAGGATTTTGCTACTTTCCGCCCATGCCGCCGCCCAAGCCCGTGGAACTCGACCTGAAACAACTCCAGGCCGCAGCAGGAGCCTATCCGCGGGAGGCCTTTGAGTTCGTGCAGAAGGGCCTTTCCGCGACCGCCGCCCAGATCCATGCGGCCCACGTCGGGAGCACCGGAGGGGGGCACGTGACCGGCCAGCAGCTCTGCCTGGGACTCGCTGAACAGGCCATCCAGCAGTACGGGCTCATGGCGCAGTCGGTGCTGGAGAGCTGGAACATTCACCGGACCGATGACTTCGGCAAGATCGTCTTCGGCCTGATCGAGTGCGGGCTGATGAGCAAGACGCCGCAGGATTCAATTGACGACTTCCGCTCGGTGTTCGAGTTCGACGAGACCTTCCACCACGCGCACGTCGCACAAAGGATCACGCTCCATGCCGGACGAACCGCAACCGAGTGAAGCCGACTGGACGCGCCGGCATCTCTGGCACATCCAGCCGGTCCGTGACCTGCTGCTGGTCGGCATCGTCGTCGCGATCGTGTGGGCGGGCTATGCGCTGCGCTACATCACGATCCCGCTGATCGTTGCACTGGGCCTGGCGTATCTCGTGGAACCGCTCGTGCGCTGGATCAGCGCACGCTTCCGGGTGAGCCGCAGTGCAGTGGTCGGTGGCGTCACCGGTGCGATCGTGCTCGGTGC
>JASGCG010000224.1 GCA_030054235.1 Bacteroidia bacterium | reverse complement strand
GATCATCTCGCTGCTGCGCGCGATCTGTCCGATCGAGCGCGCGACGATCTTGCCCCGAACGTTGGCACCGTTGTCCTGGTAGATCGAATCACGGAAGCGGAAGGCCGGGATGCCGATCGCCGGATCCACGTTCCACCAACCACCGAGGTAGTAGGCGTTGTAGCCAAAGCCGGGCTGCAGCGAGAGGCCCGCGCCATTGACGCCAGTGATCGCGGAGAACGCCGCCGGCAGCGTCGGCTCGTACTCCATGTCGGAGTAGTACAGCGACTCATCGAGGTTCGTTTCCGCGGTGTCGCGGTAGCCCAGGAAGGGGTCGTACTCGTAGCCCAGGAACGCGGCCAGGCGCCAGCCGTAGGTCTGCGCAAGCTCGGGTGCGAGCTGCTGGCCGTTCTGGTTCTGGTACTTGACCTTCCACGCGGTCTGCACGGCCGGGCTCAGGTAGCCGGGAAGGCACTGGTCGCCGTTGTTGTTGCCGTACTGCTGCCAGGCCACGATGAGCTGCCGGGCGCGAGACTGGTCCTTCGACGCTTTGCCCGTCTCGATGGCCTTCTGGATGCCCACGGTGAGCAGGCTGATCAGGATCCCGATGATCGAGATGACGACGAGGATCTCGACGAGCGTGAAGGCGCGACCGTTCGTGCGGCGATTCATGCCAGCAGCCTACGTCAAACCCGCGCGCACGCGACGACAGAAGTCGTGAGCCTGTGCAAGCCTTGTTCAGCTGGGGACCGCGTGCCGCGCCGGCGGCGGGGCATCGACCTGGTCCTCAGAGCGCTCAAGGCACGTTGCTCACCCCGTCTGCCCGACGGAGACCTGCGCGACCTGGCCGGCGGCGATCTTGGCGGCACCGCTGCCGAGCTCGCCGATCGGATCCGGCGGCTTGATCTCGACGAGCTTCTCGCCCAGGCGCGCCTCGCCCGCCTTGACCTTGGCCTCGAAGGCCTTGCATTCCTGCAGGAGTCGCGGAAGGATCTCGTCCTCGGTCACGTTGGCGACCTTCTGTCCCTGCACGTAGATGATGCCGCGACGATCGCCGGCGAAGACGGCCACGTCTGCACCTTCGGCCTCGCCGGGACCATTCACGATGCAGCCCATCACGGCGACCTTCACGGGCAGCTCGAGCTCGGGCATGAGGACCTTCTCGACTTCCTTCACCAGCGTGAAGAGGTCGACCTGGATGCGCCCGCAGGTCGGGCAGGCGATGAGCTCGACGCCCTTGCGCTCGCGCATCCCGAGGCAGCAGAGCATCTCGATCGCATCCTTGACTTCGTCGATGTGATCGCTGGCGTACGAGATGCGCACGGTGTCGCCGATGCCGTTGGCAAGCAGCGTGCTCAGGGCCGAGATCGAACGGATGCAGCCCGAGTCGCGCGTGCCGGCATGGGTCACGCCAAGGTGCAGCGGATAGTCGAAGCGCTTGGAGATCTCGGTGTAGATGTCGATCACGAGCGCAGCGTCCATGCTCTTGGCGCTGATGCAGACATCGTGGAAGTCGCGTTCGGCGAAGATGTCGAGGTACTCCTCGAGCTTGGCGATCATGAGCGCGAGCAGGTGGCCCGACTTGTGGCCTGCGAAGAACTTGCCCAGTTCCTCGGCACGGCGCGCCTTGTCCCGGCGCTCGATGATGGATCCCTCGTTCACGCCGATGCGGATCGGGATGCCGCGCTCCTTGCAGGCATCGATCACCATGTTGACCTGGTCGCGGTCGCTGATGTTGCCCGGGTTGAGGCGGATCTTGTGGACCCCGGCCTCGACGGCCTCGAGCGCGCGCTGGTAGTGGAAGTGCACGTCGGCGACCACCGGGACGTTGACCTGCCGCATGACTTCCTTGAGAGCCTCGGTGTCCTTGCGCTCGGGAACGGCCACGCGCACGATGTCGGCACCGGCCTTGGCGTAGCGGTTGATCTCGGCGACGCAGGCATCGATGTCGTGCGTGTAGCCGGCGTTCATGGTCTGCACGACGACGGGTGCGCCGCCACCGATGCGCACGCGGCCGACGCGGTCGTCGCCGACGATGACCTGACGGGTGATCTTGCGGGGAGTCATGGGCCGCAGAGTGTAGCCCCGCGCCACGCCCCGGTACCATAACCGCTATCTTCGCGGGCTCAGGAGACCCAGCATGACCACCCCAGCGAACGGCTCAGCGAACGGACGGCTCTCGATCATGATGTTCCTGCAGTACGCCATCTGGGGTGCGTGGCTGCCCTTGCTCTGGCCGTACCTGTCGAACCACCTGAAGTTCACCGGCGCCGACATCGGCAACGCCTTCGCGCTGGGGGCACTGGGCGCCATCTTCGCACCGTGGATCGCTGGCCAGATCGCGGACCGCTACTTCAACACGGAACGCTTCCTAGGCCTGGCCCACATCGCCGGCGGCGTCTTGGTCTGGATGCTGGCGTCCATCGAGACGGTCGACCAGTTCCTCTGGTTCAGCTTCTTCTACAGCATCGTGTACTCGCCGACGCTGCCGCTGACCAACTCCCTCGCGCTGAGCCACTGCGACCGTGATCGTGACTTCGGGAAGGTTCGCCTCTGGGGCACCGTCGGCTGGATCGTGGTCGGCATCGCCATCGGCCAATGGCTGCTTCGCATGCACACCCCCGGAGCCGAGGCGCTGGCCGGGCTCGACGCCGCTGCCGCCAAGGCCAAGACCGATGCCGCGCACTATGCCGGCATGGCCGATGCGTTCAAGCTCTCCGGCATCCTCGGCGTGGCCATGGGCCTGTACTGCCTGCTCGCGCTGCCGAGCACGCCGCCGCAGCCGGGCCGCCAGAAGAGCGCGATCCGCGAAGCGATCCAACAGGTTCGCCTGGCGCCGCTGGTCACCCTGTTCATGCTCGCGGTGCCCGTGAGCTGCATCCATCAGTTCTACTTCGTGCACACCAGCGGTTTCGTCGGCGGCCTGCAGGGCGACACGCAGGACGGCTTCAGCAAGGTCGTGAACTCGATCTTCGGCGTCGGTGGCGGCGGCCTCATGACCATTGGCCAGATGAGCGAGATCGCCGTGCTGGCCTTCATCCCCGCGCTCGCGGCCACCTACAGCCGCAAGACGCTGCTGGCGATCGGCCTCGGCGCCTACGCAGCCCGCATGTTCCTCTTCGCCTACGGCCCCGGCATGGCTGCAGGCGCCGGCATGAGCCCGCTGGCCTTCGTGATTCCGGGCGTGGCGCTGCACGGCCTGTGCTTCGGCTGCTTCATCTTCGTGGCCTTCATGATCGTCGACGAAGAGACGAGCGGCGACGTGCGCGCAAGCGCGCAGAGCCTCTTCAACCTCGTCATCATCGGGATCGGCATCATCGTCGGCAGCAAGATCGCGAGCGCCGTGTCGGACATCACCAAGGTCGACGGCGTGCAGGACTTCAAGGCGATGTTCAGCGTGCCGATGTGGGGCGCGCTGTTCTGCCTCGTGATGCTGCTGATGTTCTATCTGCCCAAGAGCCCGCGCCAAGCGACCGCCGCGAACTGACCGCGCGGACGCTCGACGACGTCCCGTTGGTCGGCCCCGGTTCCTTGCGCTCGTCCTCTCGCGACCTCGGGTCCCGGCCGCAAACCAAGAGTGACGGACTCAGCGCGTCGAACCGGCGGCGCCTCAAAGGAGCGACAGCCGCACGCCACCCGTATTCACGCAACGCGCCGCGCCCTGCGTGCTCAGGCGGTCCAGGCCGGCAGCGTGGCCACGCCGCCTTCCATGGCGAGCGCCGACAGCGGCGTGCCCTCAGGCACCGGCGTCACGCCGTCGCGACGCGTGAGCGAAAGCTTGGTCTGGCCGCGCATGTGCTCCTCGAGCGCGATCTCCAGTGCCTTGCGTCGGTCATCGGGCAGCTTGGCGAAGGCTTCGCGCCCGCGGCACTTGGGGAAGCCTCGACATCCGAGCCACGGGCCACGCTTGCCATCGCGAAGGTTC
>JASGCG010000223.1 GCA_030054235.1 Bacteroidia bacterium | reverse complement strand
CCTCGGCAAGCCCGCTCGACTCGAGGCTGCCCAGGCAGCGCTCGAAGGCAAACCGCGTGGCGTTGTGGCTGCGCGAGTACTCAAAGCCCTTGTGCACGCCGGGCGAATCCTGGATGAACGTGCTGCTGGTGGCGATCGGCGGCATGACCGCGCCGGTCGCCGGGTCGGGGTGCTGGCCGCCGTGGATGCAGCGGGTGTCGAGGTGGAGACGCGAGGTGTCGTGGGCCATGGGTGGTTCCGGGGTCAGGCGGTCTGCTGGCGCAGCCAGTTGATGAGGTCGATGCGCGTGATGAGGCCGCAGTAGCGATCGCCGTCGACGACGATGGCCACGCGGTCCGCGCGGAAGATCGGGATGAGGTCCTCGGGCCGCGCGGTCGGCGGCACCGTCTCGAGGTTGCTGGTCATGAACTCGCTCACGGGTCGCTGCAGCGCCCCGCGGTCGCGATAGAGCGCGAGCAGGACATCGCTCTCGTCGATGATGCCGAGCACGCGATCACGCTCGTCGAGCACGGCCATCTGGCTCACCGAGTACATGCGCATGCGCTTGACGGCCTGCGCGAGCGGCAGGCCGGGCGCGAGCGTGAAGTCTTCCTTGCGTTCGTGGCGGCGCGCGATCAGGTCGCGCAGGTCGCCCGTGCGCTCGCGCTGGAGCATGCCCTGGTCGACCATCCAGAAATCGTTGTACATCTTGCTCAGGTACTTCGCGCCCGAGTCGCAGATGAGCGTGACCACGCGCTTGGGTTCCTTCTGCTCGCGGCAGTAGCGCAGGGCCGCGTGCAGCAGCACGCCCACGCTTGAGCCCGCGAGCACGCCTTCCTTCACGAGCAGCTGGCGCACCGTCTCGAACGCCTCGGCATCGGTGACGGTGTACGCCTTCGAGACGAGCGACAGGTCGAGGATCGACGGCACGAAGTCCTCGCCGATGCCCTCGACGAGCCACGAGCCCGGCTCGACCGCGCGGCCTTCGTTCACCAGCGGCGCGAGGATCGATCCAGCCGGGTCGGCCAGGATGATCTGGACCTTGGGATCCTTCGACTTGAGGAAGCGGCCCACGCCGCTCACGGTGCCGCCCGAGCCCACGCCCGCCACGAACGCATCGATGCGGCCACCCATCTGCTCCCAGATCTCCGGCCCGGTGGTTCGCTCGTGGGCGATGGGATTCGCTGGGTTGGCGAACTGGTTCACGTAGATCGAGTTGGGGATCTCCTTCGAGACCCGCTCGGCCACGTCTTGGTAGTAGTCGGGGTGCCCCTTCGCGACGTCCGAGCGGGTCATGCGCACCTCGGCGCCCATCGCGCGCAGGTGACTGACCTTCTCCTCGCTCATCTTGTCGGGCATGACCACGACCAGCCGGTAGCCCTTGAGTGCCGCGATGAGCGCGAGCGCGATGCCGGTGTTGCCGGCGGTCGCCTCGACGATGGTGCCGCCGGGCTTCAGGGCGCCGGAGCGTTCGGCCGCCGCGACCATCTCGACCGCGATGCGGTCCTTGATCGACTGGCCCGGGTTGAGGTTCTCGAGCTTCACGTAGAGCTCGCAGCAGCCCGTATCGAGGTGACGCAGGCGGAGCATGGGCGTGTTGCCCACCATGTCGAGGAGGCTGTCGTACACAGGAGCGGTCGGCATCGGAGGAGTGTACGGGTGCGCACTCGGGTGATTTGTCGCACAATCCGGCCATGGGCGTGACCCTTGAGACCGTGGATGGCCGCCTCGCCATGCGGAGCGATGCGGATGCGCCGGGCTCGGGCGTGTCGATCGATCTCGGGACGATCGATGTGCGCTCGCTCGGTGGGCATCCGCTCGTGCGCGCGGTGGGCAAGGGGGTCGGTCCTGTCGTCGATGCCACCGCTGGCCTCGGCGGTGATGCGTGGATCCTCGCTGCATCAGGTCGCACCGTCGTGGCGCTCGAGCGGAACCCTTCGATCCACGCGATCCTGGCCGATGCACTCACGCGCGCACGAGCAACGCCGACGCTGGCGCACGTTGCTGCACGCGTCACGCTGGTGCATGCCGATGCGCGAGGCGCCTTGGCCGAGGCAGCGTTGGGCGCGTGGTCGATCCTGGTCGATCCGATGTTCCCGCCGAAGGCGAAGTCGGCGCTCGCGCCGCGCGACATTCGCTTGGTCAAGGAAGCGGTGGGTGAGGACCCCGATGCCGCCGACCTGCTTGCAGCGGCGCTGGCCACATCGGTACCACGCATCATCGTGAAGCGGCCGCACGAAGCGCCCGCGCTCGGCGGCGAGCCGCACCACGTGATCGAGAGCCGGCTCGTGCGCTACGACATCTATGATCGGCCGCACCTGATGCCCAAACCATGAGCGCTGCGTGGTTCCATGTTCCCTCGCTCGCCGAAGCCGGCATCGTCTGGATCCCGAAGGACGAGGCGAAGCACGCGTTGGGTGCACGCCGTCTCGGGCCCGGGGACGCGGTCACGCTCTTCGATGGCGCCGGCCACGTGGGTGCGGGCGTCGTCACGGATCAGCGCCGGCATGATGGCGCGCTCGCGATCGAGGTCGGCCTCGCGACGACGGCGCCGCGTGCGAAGCCCGTCGTGCATCTGGCCGTCGCGATCCCCAAGGGGGATCGCAGCGCCACGTTGATCGAATCGTGCATGCCGTTCGAGCCTGCGTCGATCACGCCGCTGGCCTGCGAGCGCAGCGTGCAGCGGATGTCGGTGAATCTTGCGGCGCGCCTCGATCGGATCGCGCTGGAGGCCTGCAAGCAATCGCGCCAGCCATGGTCGTGCACGATCCGCGCGGAGGTCCCGCCTGAGGCTGCGGTGCGTGCGGCGCAGGGCCGTGCCTTCATTCTGCATCCGGGTGGTGCGCCGCTCTGCGACGCAGCGCGTGGCCTCGAGGCCATGACGCTGCTCATCGGCCCAGAGGGCGGCTTCTCCGATCGAGAAGTCGCTGCATGCGAGGCAGCTGGAGCGGTGCGCGTCGGACTCGGTGCCACGATCCTCCGCATCGAGCTCGCGGCGAGCGCGGCGATGGCGGTGCTGCGGCTTCGATGAGGTGGAGGGATTGTCGACGATTGAGCTCAGCGATGAGCGATCGGGAAAACCGGGCTTGCCGTACCGGGTGGGTCAGCCGGCCGGAAACGACGCGCGCGAGTCTGCTCTCAAGGCAGGTCGCTGGGACGCCGACGTGGCGCCACGACCCGGGCCGGATTGCCTGCGACGACCATTGCTTCCTCGACATTCTTGACGACAACGGCGAAGGCACCCACGACCGCATTGTTCCCGATCGTCACTCCCGGACCGATGAATGCGCCTGCGCAGACCCAGACCCCGCTGCCGATGGAGATGGGTGGACGGAGCAATGGACGTGAGACTAGGCCGAGGTCATGGGTGCCTGCGCAGAGGAAGGCACGTTGACTGATGACGGTGTGTGCGCCGATCGAGATCCTTCCAAGGTTGTAGATCTCAGTGCCTTCACCGATCTCCGAGTACTCCGCAATCTCCAGAAGCCACGGATGGCGGATCCTGACCCCCTTGCACACCTTCGCCGATCTGCCGATCTTGGCGCCAAACAAGCTCAGTATCCTCCCACGGGTTCGGAACGAGCGCCTCGGCAGTGCTCGCAGGATCGTGGACTGTACGAACTCCCAGGCCATCCGAATCGCGTACTCGCGGTTCGAAAAAGGGCGGTAGTCCGCCAGGTCGAGCCGCTGATACAACGTTTTCATGGGGGAACCTCGAGGACGTACGGACTGATTGTTGATGACACCTTCATTGTGTCTGTCAGCGGCCGCTCACGCAACCTAGCTCGCGTCAACGGCCTGCTGCGCGCAAGCAGGCAGCTGCCGAGTGCTCGCGGAACAAAACGGCAGCCGCTGGGACGGCTGCTGAAAAACAAACGGCAGCCGCTGGGACGGCTACCGAAGGTGCTCGAAACAAAAAGGCAGCCGCTGGG
>JASGCG010000222.1 GCA_030054235.1 Bacteroidia bacterium | reverse complement strand
GGGCGTAGCGCTTGCCGATCGACTGCTTCTCGTCGAACTCGATCGTGTGCTTGCGCCGGAGCTCGCGATAGAGCTTCTCGGCGATCTCGGGCTGGCCGTCCTTGGCGGTCAGGGGATAGACCGCCTCCTTGATCGGTGCCATGCGCGGGTGGAACCGCATGACGACGCCGCTGGGCCGGGCGGGATCCGGCGTGTACGCCTCGCACAGCAGGGCAAGCGCGCCGCGGTCGGCGCCGGCGCTCGGCTCGACGACGTGCGGGAAGTAGCGCTCGTTGCGGGCCTGGTCGAAGTAGCGCATCTTCTCGCCCTTGCCGCAGTGGTTGGCGTGCTGCGTGAGATCGAAGTCGGCACGGTGCGCCACGCCCTCGAGCTCGCCGTAGCCGGGCGAGGTGAAGGGGAAGCGGTACTCGATGTCGCTCGTGCCGGCGCCGTTCTTGGCGTAGTGCGCGAGTTCGTCGCGGTCGTGCTCGCGCAGCTGCAGGTTGGCGCTGGTCAGACCGATCGACTGCCACCATCCGAAGCGCCAGTCGCGCCACCAGCGGTACCACTCGACGGCGCTCGAGGGATGGATGAAGAACTCGATCTCCATCTGCTCGAACTCGCGGCTGCGGAACGTGAAGTTGCGCGGGGTGACTTCGTTGCGGAACGCCTTGCCGACCTGCGCGATGCCGAAGGGGATCTTCACGCGGCTCGTGTCGACCACGTTCCAGAAGTTCGCGAAGATGCCCTGCGCGGTCTCGGGCCGCAGGTAGGCCATCGAGTCGTCATCCTGCAGCGCGCCGCAGTGGGTCTTGAACATCAGGTTGAACTGCCGGGGCTCGGTGAGGGAGCCAGGCTCGCTTGCGGCCGGGCCGAGGCAGCGTGCGCGCTCGTCGGCGGAGATCGCCGTGAAGGGGCGCAGCACGTGGTCGGCGCCGGGAGCATCGATGCGCTCGTACTTGCAAAGCGCCTTGGTCGCGCGGGTGCGGGCATCATCGTCGCCTTCGACGAACGCCCAGAGGCGGGCATCGCCGGCCATGCGGCCGAGCACCACGAGGTGGTCGGCGCGGTAGCGCTGCTTCGACTCGCGGCAGTCGACCATGGGGTCGTTGAACCCGCCCGCGTGGCCGGAGGCGACCCAGGTCTTGGGGTTCATGATGATCGTGCAGTCCACGCCGACGATGTCGACGGGCTCGCCATCGGGCCCGAGCAGTTCGCGCTCGACGACGTCGCTCCACCAGGCGTTCTTCAGGTTGCGCTTGAGGGCGGTCCCGAGCGGGCCGTAATCCCAGAACCCGTTGATCCCGCCGTAGATCTCGCTCGACTGGAAGATGAAGCCGCGGCGCCGGCAGAGGGCCACGATGTCGTCCATTGTCTTGGGGCTGTCGCTCATGGAACGCGGGATGCTAACGGCACGACCCGCTGGAGGATGGCCGCGGCACGCTTGCGGGCGCGGCGTGGACCGACGCGGTCAGCGGTCAGGTCGCGGCAGCTCGATGAGCTTCAGGAACTCGGCGCGCGTTGCAGCACTCTCGAGGAACTCGCCGAAGAGCTTGCTGGTCGTGGTCCATGCGCTGGGCTGGTGCACGCCGCGGTAGCACATGCAGAAGTGGCGTGCCTGCACGACGACCGCGACGCCGCGGGGCTTCAGGTGCTCCTCGAGCGCGTTGGCGATCTGTGCCGTGAGCTTCTCCTGGACCTGCAGCCGCTTGGAGAAGATCTCGACGAGCTTGGCGAGCTTGGAGAGCCCGACGACCTTGCCATCGGGGATGTAGGCCACGTGCGCCTTGCCGATGAACGGCACCATGTGGTGCTCGCAGTGGCTGTGCACGTCGATGTCCGAGAGCAGCACCATCTGGTCGTAGCCCTCGATCTCGGTGAAGGTCTTGGACAGCACGTCCTCCGGGCGCATCGAGTACCCCTGGAAATGCTCGTGCATGGCCTTGACGACGCGCTTGGGGGTCTCGAGCAGGCCCTCGCGCTCCGGGTCATCGCCGATGAAACCGAGGAGGGCCTTCACATGGGCCATGGCGTCCTTGACGCGGGGATCGTTGAGGTCCGGGTCCTTCATGGGAGGGCGATCATAGGCGGCCACCGTCGCGGTCGCGTGGTAGCGTTGAGGCATGATTGGCATCGCACGTCGGTTCGCGCGTTGGGGCATCGTGATCGTGGTCCTGGTCGCCGTCGCGGGCGTGGGTGCCGTGCTGGCGCTCGATTCGATCGTGGTCGCGGCCGTGCGTGCCGTGGGGCCTCGACTGCTGGGCGTCGAGGTCGCGCTGTCGTCGGCCTCGATCGGCATCATCCGCTCGAGCACGAGCCTTGACGGACTCGAGGTGGGCAACCCTTCAGGCTTTTCGCCCGAGCCGTGCTTGGCGCTGAAGCGACTGGACATCGAAGTGGGTGCGCTCGCGGCGCTCAGCAAGGACATCGTGATTCCCACGATGCTGATCGATGGGTTGGTGCTGAGGCTCGAGAAGAAGGACGGCATCATCAACGTGCAGCAGGTGGTCGACAACGCCTCGAAGGCGATGGGCGGCGGCGACTCGTCCACGGCAGCGAAGCCGGCTTCAGGCCCCGGCACCAAGGTCACGATCCGTCAGCTCACGCTGCGCAACGTGCGGCTCATTGCCAGCGGTGACGTGGCGAAGGTGCCCACGGGGCTCGACGTCACGCTTGGCGAGCTTGTGCTGCGTGACGTGAGTTCGGACAACCCCACCGGCAACCTGGGCGATCAGTTGATCACCATCATCCTCGACGATGTCGTGGCTGCGGTCCTTGAGAAGGGCGCGTCGCAACTCGCCGAGGGTGCCGTCAAGGCGCTCGATGGTGCGCTGTCCGGGCTTGGAGATGGTGCGGGCATGGCCAAGGAACTGATGGGCAAGATCGGCGAGCAGGGTGGCAAGGCCCTTGAGGGTGCAGGCAAGTCCGTGATCGATGGTGCAGGCAAGGCGCTCGATGGCCTGTTGGGCGGTTCGAAGGAGAAGAAGTGATGCCATGGCGCCCGGCGTCGGCCGATGCATGGTCCGGCCGCGATGATGGCCACGACCCCCGCGCGCGCCGCTGGCACCAGGCGGTCCAGCCGTGGAGCTGGGAGAGCGGCGATGCAGTACCGGGCACCGTGGTCATCATTGGATACGCGGTGGACGCCGGCGTGCGTCGCAACAAGGGTCGCGCAGGAGCAGCCGAAGCCCCGTCGGCACTGCGTCGTGCGTGCTCAAACCTGCCGTGCCCGGGTGCGGCGATCGCGCTGGCCGACGGCGGAGACGTGATTGCCGATGGTGATGACGTGCTTGGTGCGCAACTGGAGCTCGCACGTCGCGTGGCGAGTGCTCAGGCGCGGGGCGCTCGCACGCTCGTCTTTGGAGGCGGTCACGATGTGGCGTTCGGTCACTGGCTCGGCCTGGCGACGCGCGATGGAGCCGCTCCGCTCGATGGCGTCACGGCCAGCGTGAACCTGGATGCGCACCTCGACAATCGGCCTGTGCCCCCTGAAGGACCCAACAGCGGCACGAGCTATTCGCAGATGCAGGCTTGGTGTGCAGAGCACGCTCGACCCTTCGCCGCGCTGGCGCTCGGCATCCAGCGCGCCAGCAACACGGCCGCGCTCTTCGCGCGAGCGCGGGAGCAGGGCTACGCATGGCAGGGGCCAGCCGCGCTGGCACCCGATCGCATCGATGCCTCGCTCGCGGCGATCGCGCGCCACGAGCGCGTGCACCTGACGGTCGACTTGGATTGCTTCGCTGCCGCCTACGCGCCCGGCGTGAGCGCTCCCACGCCGCTCGGGGTCGGCCCCGAGGCAGCGGAGAGCATCCGTCGATGCATTACGAGCTGCCGTGTGCGTGGGGCCGACCTCGCGGAACTCGCTCCGGCGCTCGATGCCGACGGCCGGACCGCACGGCTTGCCGCGGTCCTGGCCTTCGAGATCGTGGATGCGTGGTCGG
>JASGCG010000221.1 GCA_030054235.1 Bacteroidia bacterium | reverse complement strand
TGCTGCTGGTCATGATCTTCGAGAAGAGCATGGCGCTGGCCGATGCCTACGGCCTGAGCGTGGCAGCGTTGATGTTCATCACGACCGTCCTGTACACCGCCTACAAGCGTCGCACGGGATGGAGCGTCGCAACCTGCCTGCTCTTCGCGATCCCGATCGGGCTGGTGGATTTGGCGTTCTTCCTGGCCAATGTGCTGAAGATCCCGAGCGGCGGCTGGATCACCTTGGCCATGGCCGTCACGCTGCTCGTGCTCATGTGGACCTGGCACCGCGGGCGGCAGGTGCTGAGCGCCAAGTTCAACAAGCAGGTGCTCTCGTTCGAAGCGCTGCTGAACTCGCTCGACACCCACCCGGTGCCGCGCGTGCAGGGCACGGCGATCTTCCTCACGCCCAGCGACGAGGGTGTGCCGCCCACCCTGCTGCATCACCTCAAGCACAACAAGATCCTGCACCAGCACGTGGCGATCATGAGCATCCGCACCGCACCGGTACCTCGCGTGCCCGAGGAGGAACAGGTGCAGGTCGAGGAGCTGCGCGATGGTTTCTTCCGCGTGCGCTGCCAGCACGGCTTCAACCAGTCGGTCGACGTGCCTCGCCTGACCAAGCTCGCTGCGCAGCAGGGACTCGAGTCCCGCGAAGGCTCCACCACCTACTACCTCGGCCGCACGATCCTGACCCCGCGTGGCCACAGCGAGCTGGCGGGCTGGCAGAAGCGGCTCTTCTGCACCATGTCGCAGGCGGGCGCGAACAACCCGCTGCACTTCTCGATCCCGCCCGGCCGCATGGTCGAGCTCGGCATCCAGATCGACCTCTGAGCGCGCCTACACTGCGCCGCCCATGATCGCCCCCGACGACGTCACCACACAGGCAGCCGCCGCTCCGCTGCAGGTTCCGCTTTGGGTCTGGGGCGCATTCATCGTGGGCGTGACGCTCGCGATCATCGCCGACCTCAAGCTGGTGCACCGCACCGCGCACGAGATCGCGATGCGCGAGGCCCTTCGCATGGTGGCATTCTGGGTGGCGCTGGGCATGCTGGTCGGCGCCGGCATCTGGGCCACGCTGGGCGCCGATGCCGGCGCGCAGTACCTGGCCGGCTACCTCGTCGAGCAGTCGCTGTCGATCGACAACGTCTTCGTGTTCGCGCTGATCTTCGATCGCTTCAAGGTCTCGCGCGAGAGCCAGCCTCGCGTGCTGTTCTGGGGGATCCTGGGCGCGGTCCTCATGCGCGGCGCTTGCATCGCGGGTGGGCTCGCACTGCTCAAGCTCTTCACGTGGACGATGTACGTCTTCGGCGCCATCCTCTTGCTCACGGCGGTGAAGATGCTCCGCAGCGGCGACGACGAGCCCGACGTGGATCCATCGCGCAGCCGCGCGCTGCGGCTCATGCGCCGCATCATTCCCATCAGCGAGACGTATGACGGGGAGCGCTTCTTCACGCGGCAGGCTGGTCGGCTCATGGCCACGCCGCTCCTGGCCGTCCTGCTCATCGTCGAGGTGAGCGACCTTGTCTTCGCGGTCGACTCGATCCCCGCGGTGTTCGGCATCACGCAGGATGCATTCCTGGTGTTCAGTTCGAACATCATGGCGATCATCGGCCTGCGCGCGCTGTACTTCGCGGTGGCGAGCCTGCTCGGCGCATTCCGTTTCCTCAAGACGGGCCTGGCGGTCCTGATCGCGGTGATCGGCGTGAAGCTGATCCTGCAGCCGATGGGCTACCACGCCCCACCGCTCGTCACCCTGTCGGTCATCGCAGCGATCCTCGGCGGCTCGATCGGCCTGAGCCTGCTCTTTCCCGGACGTGCGGCCGAGGGAGCAGGCGCGGAATCAAAGAACGAACCGACGCGGGATTGATCCGGCGCCGCGTCTCGCTAGACTCCGGAAATGCCTTTCTCCCGCCGCACGATCGTGGCTGCCGCCACCGGTGTCGCCGTCACCACGGCGGCCACGGTGACCATCATCACCATCAGCGGCCGCCAGACGCCGGCGCAGATGCTGGCCGATGGCCAGGCCTACCTGACCGGTGATGGGGTCGACCGGAACGTGACGAAGGCACTCGCCTTGCTTGAAAAGGTTGCGCTCTCCGACGACCCGGCCAACGCGCGCGAGGCGTCGCTTGAGCTGGTCAGCCACTTCGAAGACCCGAGCAGCGACGCAAGCAGCCAGGCGAGTGCGCAGCGCTGGCGCATGCGGGCCGCCGAGTGCGGCCACCGGGAATCGGCCGAGGTGCTGTTGGTCGACCTGCTGGGCCAGGTGCCCATGCCTGAGCAGACCGAGCGCGTGGCGCGCGCGGGCGCCAAGGCTGGCAGCCCCTACTGCATGCTGGTGCTTGGCGATCTGCTCGCGCAGGGTCGCGGCACCGTCAAGCAGGATCTGCCCGGCGCGCGTGAGTGGTACCGCAAGGCCGATGACGCCGGCGAAGCGCGCGGCAACTCGCGGCTGGCGCTCATGCTGCTTGAGGATCCCGCCCAACAAGCCGAGTGCCTGCAGAGACTGATCCGTGCCGGCGAAGCCGGCGATGCCGAGTGCGCGCACCACGCGGGCATGCGGCTCTTGGCGAACCATGGCGTCGAACCCGACGTGAAGGCTGCGGTGGCGATGTTCGAGCGCGCGATTGCGGCGGGCCACGCCAAGTCGTGCTTCGAGCTGGCAAGCCTGCTCGAAGTGGGCGTGCTCGTGCCGCAGGATCTGGCCAAAGCCCGTGCGTTGCAGCAGGTTGCCGCCGGCGAGGACCCCCGTGCGTGCTTCGCGTACGCGCAGATGTGCGAGCTCGGCATCGGCGGGCCGATCGATGTGCACACGGCCATGGGGCACTACGCGCGCGCTGCGCAATCCGGGCTCGTTGGTGCGTACCTGCGCATGGGCGAACTGTGCCAGTTGGGTGGTCCGGGATTCGAACCCAATCCCGTCGAAGCCGAGAAGCACCTGCGGGTGGCGGCCGATGCGGGCAACTCGATGGCGCAGTGGCGACTCTCGCGCGTGCTGGTCGAGACCGGCCGCGGCGGCGAGGAGGCCGCTGAACTTTCGGCCAAGGCAGCGAAGGCCGGGGTGCCGGGTGCGCTGTACGACCAGTACTGGTTCCTGCTCAAGGGCAGCGCCAACCGACCCGCCGATCGCATTGCGGCGATCGAGTCGCTCGATGCGGCGGTCGAGGCCCACTTCCCCGAGGCGCTCTATCGACGCGGCGTGCTGCTTGCGGAAGGGGTCCAAGGCGTGATCGGCAACATCAAGGATGCGGCCGAGGCCTTCAACAAGGCCGTCGAGCTCGATGTGCCGATGGGTGCGTTCCAACTCGGCGCGCTCTACCAGCTTGGCTTGGATGCCCCGCCGGACAACACGCTAGCGGCATCGCAGTATCGATTCGCCGCTGAGCGCGGCATCACCGAAGCGCAGTTCCGCCTAGGGTTGATGTACGAATTCGGCAACGGCCTGCCTGCCGACGAGCGCGAGGCGTACCGCTGGTATCACCTGGCTTCGGCCAATGATGATGGTCGAGCGATCGGGCGCCGTGCGCACCTGCGAACCAAGCTCCTGCAGCAGGACTGGCAGGCGCTCGAGGGCACCGCTCCCGCCCTGCTGCTCGTCGAGCCGGCCAAGGCCAAGGTCTATCGTGAGCAAACGTGGTCACCCCTCGACCGCCGCGGCGGTCGCGGTGCCCCGACCAAGGGCGAGGGCTTTGCGGGCCGTGATGTGGCGATCCCGCAGGATCGGCCCGCTGGCTCGGGCAAGAGCCGATCCGCTGGCCAGCGCCCCAAGGGCAACCGCGGCAACTGACCGTGAAGGCTTGGCTGGCTCGTCTGCGGCCGCAACGGCGGCGCATCGCGCCATGCATCAGTCTTGTTGGCTTCTTCTTGCAATAACTTGAATAGGGATGCACGGCGTCATGAAACGCTACTGTAACACAGCGAGCCAGCCCGAAGGCTGGCTC
>JASGCG010000220.1 GCA_030054235.1 Bacteroidia bacterium | reverse complement strand
GGGCGGCTTCGGCAATCGGCTCGGGCTGCGCGGCAACGTGCTCGTCGTTCGCGCCACGGACATCCCGACCACGGCCGCTCGCATCTTCACCTACGAGGATGCTGGCCAGTGGGCGCCATCGGGCGAACTCAAGGCCAATGCCTCGAGCGGAAGCGGATTCGGGACATCGTTCGACGTGGGCGATGGCTTCATCGCCGTTGGCGACACCACGGCAAAGGCCCCGGGGGACCGGCTCGGCGCGGTCACGATCTTTGTCCCTGCGGCCGGCGGTTGGTCCGAGCGCTACGCGCTCCGGCCGACGGTGACCATCCCCAACCGCCGCTTCGGCGTTGGTGTGGCCGTGCGGGAGCGACAGGTCGCGGTGGGCCGCATGAAGAGTGAATCCGAAGGCATCGAGCCCGGCGGCGCGCTGATCTTCACGATTCCTTGATTCGGGCCCCGTGGCCGTACCTCAGGCGGTCGAGTCCAGGCCATCGGATGGGAGTCGATGCGTTCACACCGGCGGGTTCATAGTGCCGGGTTGAACGCTTCGGTCCAGTGCTCGCGGCGCCGCCCTCTGCGGCACCGGCGTCACTGCCACTTGCGGATGACGGTCGCGCCCGTGATGGCGGCGGATGCAGCGAGCACGTGGTTGGTGTAGTCGGCCGGGATGGCCATCGGCCAGAGGGGGTTGATCATGACGGCCACGGCCGACAGCAACCCGCACCAGACGGCGGCGCCGTCACGGGCCATCGCGATCGCGCCGATCGCCAACAACCCGAAGGCGGACCACTTGACCGCGGCAAGCACCGTGGGATCCGAGAGCCGTTCGGCCATGACGATCTGGCCGGCGAGCAGCGCGGTGGCGAGCGTAAGCAGCACGAGGACGATCTTCATGGAGGTTCCCTTGGGCACGCCGTTCAAAGCGCCCGTATCGTGTATCGCACCATGAAGGGCATTGTCTTTCGGGAATTCGGCGAACTGGTCAGCGCGCGCTTCGGTGAGGCCACCTGGGATGCCCTGATCACCGAGAGCAAGGTGCCCTCAGGCGGGGTCTACACGGCGGTCGGCACCTATCCGCACGAGGAAGCCGTCGCGCTGCTCATGGCGCTCTCCCGGAAGACCGGGGTGGCGCCGGATGACCTGCTCAGGGTCTTCGGCGAGCATCTGTTCGGTGTGCTGTCCCAGCGGTACCCGTTCGCGGTCGCTGGGCATGCGGACCTCTTTTCCTTCCTCGAGAGTCTCGAGGGCGTGGTGCACGTCGAGGTGCGCAAGCTCTATCCGGATGCGGAACTGCCATCGTTCGTCACGCGATGGGAGGGTGATCGGTTCGTGCTCGAGTACCGCTCCCAGCGTCCGTTTGCGTCGCTGGCCGAGGGCTTGCTGCGAGGAGCAATCACGCACTGGGGCGGCAGGTACACGCTGGCTCGACGTGCTCTGGGCAGTGATGGATCCCGTGAGGCGATCTTTGAACTGGGGCGCACGTGACCGGCGCGGGGGGCGGCGAGGACATCGAGCTGCTGCGCCGCATGCTGGCTCGCGAGCGTGCAGCGCGTGAGCAGGCCGAGATGCTGCTCGAGGACAAGTCGCGCGACCTCTATGCCACGCTGAGCAGCCTGCAAGGCGTGGTGCGCGAACTCGATGCTGCGCGCCGCCAGGCCGAGCATCACAGTGCGGCGAAGGGGCTCTTCCTCGCCGACCTCAGCCACGAATTGCGAACGCCGCTCAACGCGGTCATCGGCTACGCCGAGATGATCGCCGAGGATTCGAGGGGAGACCAGGTTGTCGAGGATGCCCGGCGCATCGTCGTCGCCGGGCGCGGGCTGCTCGCCCTCATCAACAATGTGCTCGACTACAGCAAGGCCGAGT
The DNA here is from genome assembly GCA_030054235.1 of Bacteroidia bacterium. Taxonomy (GTDB): domain Bacteria; phylum Planctomycetota; class Phycisphaerae; order Phycisphaerales; family SM1A02; genus SYIB01. The sequence goes on along the minus strand of JASGCG010000220.1, from coordinate 2,079 downwards.
CGGGCAAGCTCGAGCTCTCGCTGCAGTCGGTCGAGGTTCCGGCCGTGATCGAGGAGTCGATGGCGATTGCGGTGCCCATGGTCATGGAGAACGGCTCTCGCGTGAAGGCGGAGGTCGAGCCGGGCTTCGGGATGGTCACCTCGGATCCCGTTCGGCTGCGCCAGGTCTTGCTCAATCTGCTTTCGAACTCCGCAAAGCACACCATGCAGGGTTCGATCACGGTGAGGGCAGCGCGCTTGGGCCCGGACGAGTACCGGATCGAGGTCATCGATACCGGTCGAGGCATGGATCGCGGCCAGCTCGACCGGCTGTTCGAGCCGTTCCAGCCCGTGCGTCGTGAAGAGGGCATGCGGTTCGCGAGCACGGGACTCGGCATGAGCATCACGCGGCGGATCGTGCTGATGCTCGGCGGAAGGATCGACGTGCAGAGCGCGGTGGGGCAGGGCACCACCGTCACGGTCGATCTTCCGGTGGCGGGACCGGTCCATCAGGGGGTTGCATGACACCAGAGCAGCGACAGCTCGCGCGAGACCTGGCCCGGCAGGCGCAGGCTGACGGCGTGCAGAGCGTCCATGAGTGGCTGTGCGAACGCACCGAAGACGAACTCATCCGCGAGGAAGCCAAGCGGATCCTCGCACACCAGCCCACGAGCGCCGAGTCTCCTGCGGTCTCCGTGCCCCGTCGACCTTCGGCGGTGGATCCGATGCTCGGGCTTGAACTCGGCGGGTTCCGCATCGAGCGGCTGATCGGTTCCGGCGGGATGGGGCGCGTGTACGTGGGCACGCGCGAGGGGCAGCCCTCACGAGCGGCCGTGAAGGTGCTCTCACGCGGCGGCGTGACTGACATCGCCATGCGCAGGTTTCAGCAGGAGTCGGCGATCCTGGCCAAGCTCGACCATCCGGGCATCGCGCGGTTGCATGCCAGCGGCCTGCACGACGACGGCCAGTCGACGTTTCCCTGGTTCGCGATGGAGTTCATCGAGGACGGAACTGACCTGACCGATTGGGCGGCGCGGCAATCGCTGCCGCTGCGCGGTCGACTCGAACTCTTCGTGCGCGTGTGCGATGCGATCTCGCATGCGCATGCGCAGGGCGTCGTGCATCGCGACCTGAAGCCGGGGAACATCCTCGTCGATGCACGCGCACAAGTGAAGGTGATCGACTTCGGCATCGCGCGCGCAGCCCAGGAGGACTCGTCGCGCTTCGGCGTGCGGACCGAGACCGGCCAGCTCGTGGGCACGCTGCAGTACATGAGCCCGGAGCAGTGCCTTGGCCAGCGCGACCGCATCGACGCGCGCACGGATGTCTACGCGCTGGGCATGATCCTCTTCGAGCTGCTGACCGAAACGTATCCCTATGACGTGCGCGGCGTGCCGGTGGCCGAGGCCATCCAGACCGTTTCGCAGGGCAGGGTTCCCGATCTTCGCGAAGCCCTGCCCGAGGCCCCCGACGCCCTGGCGGACGCGGTGTCGCAGTGCCTGGCCAAGGATCCGGGTGCACGCCACGCCGATGCCGGTGCGCTCGCTACCGCCTTGCGTGCCGTGCTGGCGCCGAAGCCCTCGACGACGACGGCGCAGCGGCCGGAGGCAGCGGGGCATCGTGTGGGGGCGGCGCAGGCAGGATCCCGGAGCGCGTCGCGAACGACGCCCGTCACCGCGAGTTCGAGGCCGGCCCGCGCGGCGGGATCGTCACGCGTCATGGGTGCGGTGATCGCGCTGCTGGCGATCGCGCTCGCGGTGGCTGCACTGGACGTGTTCGGCGTGGTCGATGTGCGCGGGCTTGCGTCGCGGTTGCTCGGGCGATGATCGCGTGACGGCTGGCCTCGGCCGGCCTGCACCCTTGGCTGATCCGCCCGGGAACGATGCCGCGACTCAATGCACCGACTGGCTCATGCGGAAGATCGGCAGCAGGATGCTCGCGGCGATGCCACCGACGACCACGCCCATGAAGATGATCATGAGCGGCTCGATCATGCCGGTCACGGTCTTGATGGCCGCGTCGAGCTCCTCCTCGGCGAAGGCGGCGATGCGCTCGAGCACCTCGGGCAGGCGGCCGGCGCGTTCCCCGGCGTTGAACATCG
>JASGCG010000219.1 GCA_030054235.1 Bacteroidia bacterium | reverse complement strand
CACCAGCGGTCGCACGACGAAGTTCTACCGCAACACCGGCACCGACAGCGCTCTGCTCGTGAACGAGGCGGGCACCGTGCCGGCGGCCGAGCAGACTGGCTGGACCGACGCCGCGCTCTTCGACATCAACGGCGACGGCTGGAAGGACATGGTCTCCGGCACCTGCGGCGGGATCAACGTGTACATGAACACGCCTCCGATCAACATGAGCTGGTCGATCGTGGGCGGTGCACCCGCCACGGTCCCCCCGGGACAAGCGACGGCGCTCACCGCCAACGCCTCGATCGTTGGTGGCGGCTCGATCGTCTCCGGCAGCGCGAAGCTCTTCACCCGCATCAACAATGGTGCGTGGTCGGAGTCGGCGCTTCCGAGTGTTTCGTCCACGCAGTTCCTGGTGAACCTGCCCGCGCTCGACTGCGGCCAGAGCCTGGATTGGTACATCTCGGCGCAGCTCTCGAACACCGGCACGGCGACCTGGACGCTGCCCAGCGGTGGTGCCGTCGGTCCGTTCAGCCTCGATCCGGTCTCGGGAACTGAGCTGGTCTACTCGAGCGAGTTCGAGAACGGCACCGAAGGCTGGACGGTCGAGAACACGTCCGTCACGTTTGGCGCGTGGGAACTCGGCGATCCGATCGGCACCAACAGCGGCTCCACCCCGGTGCAGCCTGAGCTCGACAATTCCGCAAGCGGCGTGAACTGCTGGTTCACGGGTCAGGGTGCCGCTGGCGGCACGGCAGGTGCGGGCGACCTTGACGGTGGCCCCACCGTGCTCGTCTCGCCCGTGTTCACGATCGGTGGCCAGGACGTGAGCATCTCGTACGCGCGCTGGTTTGCCTGCGTCGAACCGACCGCAGCCGAAGTGGATTCGCTCTCGGTGGAAGTCCGCATCGACGGTGGTGCATGGCGCAACCTCGAGACCTTCACCTCGAACACCGGCTACTGGACCGTGCGCTCGGGCAATCTCAGCTCCGCCGTGTCGCCCGGCAACACGCTGCAGATTCGGTTCGTCGCTCGCGACAACCCCAACAACTCGACGACCGAGGCTGCCATCGACTCGATCCGTATCGAGCGCGTGGTCTGCACGCAGGCCCCGGCCTGCACGGGTGACCTCGACGACAATGGCGCGGTCGACGGTGCTGACCTCGGAACCCTGCTCGGCCAGTGGGGCGGCGCGGGCTCGGCCGACCTGGACGGCAACGGCACGGTCGACGGTGCTGACCTTGGCGTGATGCTCGGCGCGTGGGGCGCTTGCCCCTGAGCGAGAATCAATCTTGACGGAACCTGCGGCCCCGGCTTCGTGCCGGGGCCGTTTTCATTGGTGCCGTCAACGATCCGATGCGCGGATCAGGATCGACCTGCCCGAGCCGTCCACGACCACACGCGACTCGGGGGTCGAGCGGCTTCCAGCGGGCCACGAAACCGTGACGACGGTCCTGGTCTGCCCTTCCGGAAGACCGATCGTGAACGCCGGGTCGCAGGCGCTCAGGTAGCTGCGGGCGCCGCTGACGATGGTCGCTGCCGTCGTCGACGGCTCCGCCGCGAAGGGCGCCACGGTCACCAGTGCACCGATCCCCTGCGGATTGCCGGGCGGGCCCTCGAGCACGATGCGCAGCCATCGACCGTGCGCGGGGAGGTCGTTGCGCAGGAGCATCGGTGCACCGCCAGCCTGCGTGAGGGCCAGGTCGAGATCGCCGTCGCCATCGATGTCCGCAGTCGCCAGACCGCGACCGACGACCGGTCGAGCCAGATCGCCGATCTTGCCGGCGGGCAGCTCGCGCAAGAGCGGGCTCGGTGCACCTCGCCCTGCATTCAGGAAGAGCTGTCCCCGCTGCCGCCAGGCCTGGCTGGGTTGCACCTTCGCGATGCGTTCCTCAATGTGACCGTTGGCCTGGACGAGATCCGCATCGCCATCGAGGTCCATGTCGGCCATGACGAGGCCGAAGGTCAGGAACGCACGTGACGCCGGGCCAAGTCCCTCGATGATGGCGTCATCGCTGAAGGACATCGTGGTACCTCGCTCGACGTAGAGCGAGCTCATCTCGTTGGCGAAGTTGCCGATGGCGATCGCCCACTGGCGCGGGCGCAGCCACGCCGTATCGATGCCCATGGCGCCGGTCGCACTGCCATTGCGATCGAACGCGATGCCGCTGGGTGCGCCGACCTCGACGAAACTCGCACGGCCTGGCGATCCCTCGTTGCGGAAGAGGAAGTTCGCGACGGTGTCGTTGGCGATGGCCACGTCCACGCGGCCATCACCGTTCCAGTCGCCAAGCACCACGCCGAGCGCCTTGCCCACGGGCTTGCCGGTGCTGGCGTTGGCGACGGCAAACCCGCTCTCGGCCGTTGCATCGACCAGGCCCGCCGCGCCATCGTTGCGCAGATAGGTCAGGTCGACGCCCTCGAACCCGGTGGGCGAGCCGTACGCGCGCCCGATGCCGGTGAGCCGGTAGTCGACAGCCAGATCGATCTCGCGCGACCAGCGCACATAGTTGCAGACGATGACGTCGAGGTCGCCGTCCTGATCGCCATCGACCATGGCCGCGCTCGTGCCCCAACGAGAGGCTCGGGGAACGTTCAGACGGTCCGTGGCATCCTCGAAGCGTGGTCCGCCGCCGCGCTCGGTACGGTTCAGATAGACGGCGTTGCGTCCGACGGCGGTGACGAAGAGATCGGTGCGGCCATCGCCATCCAGATCGCCGGTCGCGATACCCATGCCGTAGCGCGGACCCTCGAGGCCGCTGCCGTTGGTCGCCTCGCGGAACTGCCCGCGTCCGTCGTTGGTCCACAGCCGCACGCTGTCATGGTCCGGCTCAGGCTCGCTGGAGAACGGCTCGCCCTGCCAGCGGCAACCATCGATCAGCACCAGGTCCTGGTCGCCGTCCGCATCGACGTCGAGGAAGCCCACGCCGCCACCCATCGTCTCGGGCAGCAGGAACTCGCCGGATGCACCGGTGGTGTGGATGAAGTCGATGCCGGCTGCCTTGGCGATGTCCGTGAACGGCACCGCAGTCATGGGTTGATCGACCACCCGCGGCAGCGCCGGCGTGACCGGCGTGGGATCGGGCTCGCGTACGGGCGCGGGCTTGCGAAGGAGCAACCATGCCCCCGTGCCGACTGCACCGAGCGCAACGACGGCAGCCAGCGACCACCATGTGGCACGACCGATGATGCCATCGTCCTGGTCCTGATCGGGCTCGGGTTGGGTCATCGCGGGCGCAGCCTACGCGCAGCGGTGGACGCCATCACTCGCTGCTGCCACCAGCCGCGCTGCCTGCGGCCGCCTGCGGGGCGGCCGGCGCCGTGATCGACGCCTCGAAGCGCCCCTGCCGCTGCAGGTCGTAGATCACGATTGGTTCCGCGGCATGGTTCGCGGCCGGGTAGCGCGCGCGGGCGGCGGTGATCGCCGAGTCGCGGGCGTTGTCATCCAGCTTGTAGGTCGCATGCTGCGCGCGGGCGCGCTCAGCCAGAGCGGCATCGCCCTGCTCGGTCGCGACCTGCGAGAGCACGTACCAAGCGCTGGCACTCTCGGGATCGAGCGCCAGGGCGGCATCCAGATTGGCCCGCGACCGAGCCAGCAGGTCGCTCGCCTTCGACGGATCAAGGGACTGGATTACGCGCGACCATTCGTAGAGCACCTGGCCGAGATCAACCAGCAGGCGGTCATCATGGCTGAAATCGAAACCCCGCTCGATCGCCAGCGGATAGGCGCTGGACTTGATCGCTTCCATGTTGCGCACGGCAGCCTCGAAGTTGCCGTTCTGGCGATCGACCTGGGCGCTGAACCAGGCGATCGACCATGGATAGGCAGGCGAGGTGGCCTGCCCGGCGCGACCGAGCGCCGCGACGGCATCGTCGAGCCGGCCTTCCTTGAGGTAGGTCCTGGCCAGGCCGAGCGCACCCTCGCCGCGACCGAGTTCCTCGACCTTGCGG
>JASGCG010000218.1 GCA_030054235.1 Bacteroidia bacterium | reverse complement strand
GGCCGAGGCCCAGCACGCGCGCATCACCGATGCGACCGCCCACCGCGACGAGCGTGTGCGTCGCCGCGATGCCGCCAAGGTCGAGCACGACCAGCGCAAGGCCGACATCGCCGATCGCCTGGCTGAACTGCGCCGCGAGCGCGAGGAAGCCGCCGTGCAGGTGCCGGCCAAGGAACTTGCACTCTTCAACGCCGTCGCCGACGAGCACGAGGGCGAAGCGATGTCCGAGGTCATCGAGCTCAGTGCGCGTCACCGCGAGTACACCTGCGGCGTGTGCAACGTCGAGCTGCCGCCGCGCTCCTACGCCGCGCTGATGGGCAACCACGACACGATCACCTGCTGCCCGAGCTGCCGCCGGATCCTGTTCCTGGATCTGGCTGCCAAGGCTGAGTGAACCCGCCGCACGGGGCGTGCTGCCGTCGATCGACGACGGTGCGCCATGTCACTCGTACCCCAGCGCCGACAGCTGATCCTCGGAGAGGCCGAAGTGATGGCCGATCTCGTGAAGGATCGTGACGCGGATCTGTCGCATGACCTCGTCATCGCCGCCGAAGGCGCGCCCATCGTCGTCCATTCCCGGCTCCCATCCGCCGGCTTCGTCGATGATGCCCCGCCGGAACACGTGGATCGTCTCAGGGAGTTCCCCGCTCGCATCGTGGCGCCGCTCGGTCAGCGGAATACCTGAATAGAGCCCACAGAGATCATCAAGTTCGGGATCCAGGCCCATCTCCTCGAGCAGCTCCGCCGCGGGGCAGTCGTCGACGATCAGTGGCGCCTCCTCGAGCAGCTCGTGCAGGCGTACCGGCAACGCCTGCATCACGCGGTCGAGGAGCCGATCGAAGCGCTCGCGTTCCCAGTCCGGCAGGTGCTCGCTCATGGGCGATTCCATCGATCCCATCGAACCACGCGCATCATGGATCGGCCGTGCACCTCGCGCGCCGCTCACGAGAGTTCGGGCGCGCTCATGTCGACCGCACCGACGAGATCGGCGATCGTCGAGGCCCCCTGCCGCTGTACCCAGGCGTCGAGATCACGCGCGACCGTGGCGGGGCCCGAGGGATCGACGAAGAGCGACGTGCCCATGCCGACGAGCGTGGCGCCGGCCAGCACGAGCTCGGCCGCGTCGCGCCAGTCCATCACGCCGCCGAGGCCGATGATGGGCTTGCCCGCGTCGCGGGCGACCTGGGTGTAGACGTCATGCACCATGCGGACCGCGATCGGGTGGATGGCCGGGCCGCTGAGCCCGCCCTTCCCGCGCGAGAGTCGCGTCCGTCGGGTCTCCGGATCGATCGCCATCGCCTGCACGGTGTTGATGAGCGTGAGCGCATCCGCCCCGCCCTCGATCGCTCCGCGTGCAAGGCCGACGATGTCGCCGGTGTTGGGCGTGAGCTTGACGATGAGCGGCTTGCTGGTGAGGGCGCGCAGCGTGGAGGTCAGGCCGCGCAGGAGTTCCGGCGAGTCGCTGAACTGCAGCCCGGTCGCCGTGTTCGGACAACTGGCGTTGATCTCGATCGCCGCCATCTCCGCAAGCCCGTCGAAGGCGCGCACCACCGCGGCATAGTCCTCGGTCGAGTGGCCGGCGATGCTGCCGATGATCCGGCACGGCACGCGCGACGCGTGGCCCCACTTCTCGCGCACGAACGCCTCGACGCCCACGTTCGCCAGGCCGACCGCGTTGAGCATGCCGCCCTTGGCGCCGATGATGCGCCAGGGCTTGTTGCCGTCGCGCGATTCACGGGTGATGCTCTTGGTGGTGACGGCACCGAGGCAGCGCAGGTCGAGCGCATCGGACAGCTCGTCGAGGTAGCCGCACGTTCCCGCAGCCGCCACCAGCGGCGAGGCGAAGTCCATGCCCAGGGCGTGCACGCGCAGGCGCTGCATGCGCGAAGTTCTAGCAGGTGCCGCACGGCTATGCTTCGGCCATGAGCACGCCCGACCGCATTGCGCAGTTCGAGAAGATGGCCTCGGCCGACCCGAGCAACGAGATGGCCCACTTCAGCCTCGGCAACGCCTACCTGCAGGTCGGTCGCCACGCCGAGGCGGCGCAGAGCCTGGAACGGTGCATCGCGATCAATCCGGAGATGAGCAAGGCGTACCAGCTCTGCGGCCAGGCCATGATCGGCGCGGGCTGGGAGGACAAGGCCGTGGCCGTCATGATGGCTGGCTACGAGGTCGCCGCGCGCAAGGGCGACCGACTGCCGCAGGAAGCCATCGCCGGCATGCTCCGATCGATCGGCCGCGAACCGCCCAAGGTCGAGCGCCCCGCTGATCCGGCGGCCGACGCGCTGCGAGCCAGCGGTGTCTTCGTGTGCGGTCGCACCGGTCGCCCCGGCTCAAAGCTCCCCGCCCCGCCCTTCCGCGGCCCCGTGGGTCAGTGGATCTTCGACACGATCAGTGCCGAGACCTGGCGCGATTGGATCGGCCAGGGCACCAAGGTCATCAACGAACTGCGCCTGGACTTCAGCCGTGACAGCGACCAGGAGATTTACGACCGCCACATGCGGGAGTACCTGGGCATCGATGATGAGTTGCTCGCGCAGTTGCGCGCGCCGGCCTCAAAGGCGTGAGCGGCGCGCCACGTGCGCCGTTCAGCGCCGCGCGCGTCACACCTTGCGCAAGTACACGAGCCACTCGAGCGTGAGCACCGCAAGTGCCGCGAGCAGGAGCCACGGCCAGAGTGCGCTGCGGGCCGACTCGCCGCCCTGCACGCCTCGCACGGTCTCCAAGCCGAGCGAGATCGACTCGAGCGTGCCGACACGGCCCTCGCGTGGATCCTGCAGCGCCACGGCGATCGGACGCGATCGTTCCTCGGCGCCCTCCTGCCATCGCACCGTCCAGATCCCCGCCTGGCGCAACGGACCGACCACCGTCTGTGCCGGATCGGCCACGGCGATCTCCTGCGTGCGCGAGGCGGGCGACCCGAGCGTGATCGAGCGCACCCCCGATGGAAGCCGGATCGGCTGCGTGTCACCGGGGGCAATCGTGGGCAACGCGGCTTCGCGGCCGCTCGCGGCCAGGAACTCGACGGCATTCGCCATGAAGTTCACGAAGCCACGCTGGAAGGGCCAGTTGCTGTCGAGCGGATTGAAGGCGACCACGACCGCCTGGCCGCCTGTGCGGGCAAGCGTCATGACGAGCGGGCCATCGCTCCCCTCGACGATCGTCTCGACGTCGCTGGCGGGCGAGTACGCCACGGCGCGCGACACACCGAGTTCATCGAGGTTCACGAATCGCATCAAGGGATGGGTGGCCTGCACCGAGCGCATCGAGACATCGCTCTTCTCGCCGTAGGGATTCAGTCCCTCGAAGGGAGCCGTGCCGCCGAGCACGAGATAGCGCGCCGGAGGAAGCGCGGGCGGCGAAGCGCCATCGAGCACGATGACGTCGAACGCGTCGATCCACGCCGGGTCCGCGGTGGAGCGCGTGGAGAACTCATCCAGCGTGACGGCGTCGACGGACTTGACCGGAAGCGCCTGCGCCACGCCGCGCGTGATCGACGATGCCCCCACGAGCAGCACGCGCGCCGCGGCGGCCGGTGCAGCGACCATCGCCATGCGATTGTCGGCGGGCTGGTCATCCGTCTCGACGAGGCGGACCTCGACGATGCCATCGGGCTTGACAGTGACCGAAGGAAACGACACGCGCACCTCGCCGGGCAGCCACGCCTTGCGCGATGGATCCTCGCCGGCCGCGGGCACATCCACGCCCTTGGGAAGCACGGCGCGCAAGGCGCCATCGACCCAGAGCTCGACATCCGAGTGCAGCGGCGCCTCATTCCAGTTCATGATGCGCGCGAAGACCGCCACGTCATCGGGGTTGCCGGCCAGTCGCGACACGCCGGCACCTGCCACCCCCGCATTGCGCGCCGTGGGCGAACCCATCGGGTGGTAGCGCAGGCTCTCGCCAGGCTTGACCACGCAGCGATCGAGGTCG
>JASGCG010000217.1 GCA_030054235.1 Bacteroidia bacterium | reverse complement strand
CCCGCGCGCGGCATCGGTGCGACCACGATCGCTCGCGCCGAGGCGCTCGCCGCCGCGCATGGACTTCGCTTCGAGGCGGCGCTCGCCGCCACCGACGGGCTCACGGCGCGGGCGCGCAAGGCCATCGACGGCTTCCTGGCGAATGTCGCTCAGTGGCGCGCGGATCTCATGCAGGGCGCGCCGCACGAAGTGGATGACGAGGACCTGCCGCAGATGCTGGGCGGCATGCTCGGCGGCTACGTCGCGCGCGTCCTGACCGAGAGCGGCTTCGAGGCCGCCGCCGGCGAGGGCAGCGCGGATGCCGAGGAAGCCGCTGAGCGCCGCGCGAACGTGGCCGAACTCGTGACGGCGGCGTCGGAGTTCCGCATGCCGCCGCAGGAACCCGGGGCGCCTCGACCGCAACTCGTGGATGTCCTGCGTGCGTTCCTCGAGCGCGTGGCGCTCGTCGCGGATTCCGATGCATTCGATCCCGAGGCCGGCGCCGTGACGCTCATGTCGCTGCATGCGGCCAAGGGACTGGAGTTCCCCTTCGTGGCCGTCATCGCCTGCGAGGAGGGGATCCTGCCCCACAGCCGAGTTCAGGCCGATCCGGCGCAGCTGGAGGAAGAGCGGCGGCTGCTGTTCGTCGGCATCACGCGCGCCGAGCGGCAGCTGGTGCTCTCGAGCGCCGCCATGCGCACGCTGCGTGGGATCCGCGAAGCCACGATGGAGAGCCAGTTCATCGAGGAGCTGCCCGCGGATCGCGTGGCCAGGCGCGACCTCGCCGGTGGTTCACGCGGTGCTTCGACCGATCCCGACGCACCAGCCTGGATACCCGATCCCGACGAACGCCAGGGCTGGAAGGCGGGCATGCGCGTGCGTCACCGCCAGTTCGGCATGGGACAGATCGAGGCCGTGCTGCGCCAAGGCAGCGTCACCACGCTCCGGGTCGCGTTCCGCACCGTGGGCGTGAAGAGCCTGGTCGCGGAGTACGCGCGTCTCGAGATCGTGAACTGACCTGAGCCGCTGCGCTTACCGGCAGCAGCCGGTCTGCGACATGATGAACGACCACCGGTCGACCGCGTCGCGCACGCGCAGCGTGAGCGGCTTGCCCTGGCCGTGGCCGCCATCGCGATCGACCCACAGCAGGATCGGATCGGTGTCATGGTCGTTGGCAGCCATGGCCTGCAGGCGCGCGGCCATCTTGCGTGCGTGCAGGGGATGCACGCGCGTGTCGTTCTCGCCGGCGGTGATGAGCATGGCGGGATAGCGCTGGCCCTTCTTGATGTTGTGGTACGGGCTGTACGCGCGAAGCCAGCGGAACTGATCCGCATCCTCGGCGCTGCCGTACTCCGGCACCCAGAAGCGCGCCATGAGGAACTGCTGGTAGCGCAGCATGTCCAGCAGCGGTACCTGGCAGACCACGCACGACCACAGGTCTGGACGTTGCGTGATCGCCACGCCCGTCAGCAGGCCGCCGTTGGAACCGCCCATCACCGCGAGTCGATCGGCCTTGGTGTAGCCGTTCGCGGCGAGCCAGCCGGCGACCGCGTAGAGGTCATCGAACACGTTCTGCTTGCGATCCCGCATGCCCGCCTGATGCCACGACTCGCCGTACTCGCCGCCGCCGCGCAGGTTGGCCAGCGCGTAGACGCCGCCGGCCTCGAACCACGGCCAGTTCGTGGCGTTGAAGCCAGGCTCCATGCTCACGTTGAAGCCGCCGTAGCCGTAGAGGAGGCATGGATTCGAGCCGTCGAGCTTCAGCCCCTTGCGGTGCACGATGAAGACGGGGACCTTCGTGCCATCCTTGCTGGGCACGAAGCGCTGGCTCACCTCGACCATCGAAGGATCGACCGGCACCTCGGGGCGCGCCCAGAGCGCAAGCTGCGCCGCGGGGCCCGTGAGCTGCGTGCGGTAGATCGAGCGCGGCTCGTTGAAGCTCTCGTAGGTCACGAAGGCCTCGTCGCGGTCCTCCTCGGTGGCGATGCCGGCATTGCCCAGGCCGGGCAGCGCGATCTCGCCCGCGCTCGATCCCGAGCGCCGGAAGAGCTCCATGCGCGTGATGACGTCCTTCTTCCACGACGCCACGAGCCACGATGCCGTCGGCGAGACGCCGTCGAGCACTGCGTCCTTGCGCTCGGCGATCACGGTGCGCCAGCGCTCCTGCGCGGGCTCGGTGAGGTCGATCGCCAGAAGCCGGCCGTTGGGGCTCTGGAACGTGGTCGATGCGTAGAGCGTGGTGCCTTCGATCGCGACCGGGTCGAAGCGGCCATCGAGCCCGACGGCGATGGGCACGAAGCGCACCTGTCCCGTGCGGCGCCATTCATCGACGCTCGCGACGTACAGGTCGTTGCGCTGCCAGCCTTCGCTGACGCCCAGCGTGATCCACTTGCCGTCGCGACTCAGCCCGGCGCCGGGCACGCGAGAGGGTTCCTTCTGCACGAAGAGCACCGGATCGTTGCGCTCGTGCATGCCCAGCAGGTGCCACTTCACCGTGCGCGAGTAGGGATCCTTCGGATCCGAGAGCCGCGAGTAGAGGAACTGCCGGCCATCGGGCGCCCAGCCGCCGAAGCCCGCCTTGCCGGGAATCGTGTCCGCGAGCCACGATCCGCCCGACGTCGCGAGCACATGCAGCTGGCTCATCTCGTCGCCCGCACGCGAGAGACCGAACGCCACGAACTGGCCATCGGGGCTCGGCACGTACCAATCGAGGCTCGTCAGGCCCTTCTCGTCGATCGCGTTCACGTCAAGCAGCGTGCGCGGCGCACCATCGAAGCCTTCGCGCACCTTGAGCACCGGCTGGTTCTGCGCGCCCGATCGCTCGGAATAGAAGTAGAGGTTCCCGCGCATCGACGGAGCCGAGATGCCACCGATCTGCATGAGCGGCGTGAGCGCCTTCTCGAGCGAGGCCCTGCACGGCAGCGCATCGAGCACGCGGCGCGTGTGATCGTTCTGCAGCGTGGTCCAGGCAGCGACCTCGCCGCTCTCGGATTCAAGCGCCTCGAGCCAGCGGTATTCGTCGGTGAACGACTCGCCGTGGAGCGTTTCGGTGGCCGGGCGCTGCACGGTCACGGGCGGGGCACTGGCGATGGACAGGACGAGGACGGCGTGGAGCAGCATGGGCGGATCGTAAGGCGTGCCCACGTCTTCGGGGAAAGCGCGGAGGCGCGATGCGACACCGGCCCGCGACTGGCCGGCCTCAGGCCTTGGTCAGTCGCATGCGCACGGTTTCGGGCATCCCGGCGAGGGCGCGCACGATGCCGTCGCCCTCGAAGGGGTCGACGTCGAGGATGACGTAGCTCGTGTGCGGGTCGGACTGCAGGTACTCCGCGTTGATGTTGACCGACTCGCGGGCAAAGTGGCCGTGCATCGTGCTCAGCACGCCCGGCACGTTGCGGTGCACGTGCATGATCCGCACCTGACCCGCGCGCAGTGTGGGCAGGTCGACCTCGGGAAAGTTCACGGCGCTGGCCGTCGAGCCGCTGGTCCAGTGGCGCACGAGCTTTTCGGCCACCTCGATCGCGATCGACTCCTGGGCTTCTTCCGTGCTGCCGCCGATGTGCGGCGTCAGGATCACGTTGCCCAGCCCCCGCAGCGGGCTCTCGAAGGCTTCGTCGCGGCTCGCGGGTTCCTGCGGGAAGACGTCCAGTGCGGCGCCCGAGACGTGGCCCGAGCGCAGCGCCGCCGCGAGCGCATCGACATCGACCACGCTGCCGCGCGCATTGTTGATCAGCGCGGAGCCCGGCTTCATGCGCGCCAGCTGCGCGGCACCGATCATGCGTTCGGTCGAGGGTGTGCTCGGCACATGGAGCGTCACGATGTCCGATTCGGCAAGGAGCGCCTCGAGCGAGCTGCGCGGCTGCGCGTTGCCCAGGGGCAGCTTGCGCACGATGTCGTGGAAGACGACGCGCATGCCCATCGATTCGGCGAGCACGCTGACCTGGCTGCCGATGTG
>JASGCG010000216.1 GCA_030054235.1 Bacteroidia bacterium | reverse complement strand
GCAGCCGGGGACCGCGATGAGCTGCGCGGTGCCCAGCTCAGCCTGCCTGAGTTCAGCCAGGCCGTAGACCGCGCTCGCGAGCAGGCTTGGGTGACGATGCTCGAAGCCGTAGTGCGCCGGATAGAGCGCCGGGTCACGCAAGCGGAACGATGCGGAGAGATCGAGCACGACAAGACCCGCATCGAGGAGCGCCGGCGCAAGCGCCTCGCTCGCTTCATGCGGCGTGCAGAGGAAGACTGCCCTGGCGCCCGACGCGATGATGGACGCTGGGTCCGCAGCCTCGAGGGGCAGGTCGGCCACGCCGCGCAGGCGCGGGTGCACGCTCGACAGCGCTTCGTCGCCCGCACGCGAGCCTGAGCCGTAGACGCCGACGATCGACACCTCGGGGTGCGCGGCGAGCATGGCGACGAGCTCGGCCCCGCTGTAGCCAGCGGCACCGACGACGGCAACGGGAAGGGTGGACGTGGTCATGGTGGTGGAAGCGCGGCCGACCGCTCAGGCGGTGGCCCTGCGGCGGGCAGGCGAGGCAGCGACGGTCAGCCGACGCACGAGTTCTTTGGCGTTCGATGGCGTGCGCGTGGCCACGAACACGCAATCATCGCCGGCGATGGTGCCGACGACGCCGCGCATGCTTGAGCGGTCGAGCTGGACGGCCAGCGCGCTGGCCTGGCCGGGCGGGGTGTGGAGGACCACGAGGTTGCCGGCTTGCTCGACCCCGGCAAGGAGGCGCCGCGCAAGCGCATCGAGCGCATCGCCGGAAGGCTCGGGCGTGCCATCCTGCAGCCGGTAGCCGCCCGCGCCCTTGAGGACGCCCAATTCTGCAAGGTCCCGCGAGAGCGTGGCTTGCGTCGTGCGGATGCCCTGCGCGGCGAGCTCACGCTGCAACTCGTGCTGGCTGTGCAGTTCGGCGCCGGCGATGAGGCGCGCGATGGCGCGATGGCGTTGGACCTTGGTGGCGGCCATGGGGAAGTGGATGAATATACAGCGCACTGCATACTATGCAAGGGCGTGCATGAAAAAACCGCGCCGGGCGGCGCGGTCTGGTTCGCGGGGCGGAGCCTGGGATCACTCCGCGTGATCACCGTCGTCCGGACCGTCGTCGTCGGCGCCCTCGGGTTCCTGCGGCGGGAGTTCCTTGGAGGCTTCGATCTTCTGGCCGGACGCGGCCATCTTGCGCTTGTAGGTATCGATCTTGGTGCGGTCGGGCGAGAGGATCGCCGACTGGCGGCGACCGGCCATGCGGGGAGCCATGTCGAGCCGTGCGACGTCGAGCAGGGCATTGATCACCTGCTTGATGAGCTGGTCGCCGATCTCGCGGTGGGCCAGTTCGCGCGCGCCGCGGAAGCTCTGCACGATCTGGACCTTGTTGCCTTCGATGAGGAACGCACGCGCCTGGCGCACGCGCAGCTCGACGTCATGCACGCCGATCTTCATGCTGCGGCCGAGCCGGACTTCCTTGAGTTCGCCGCCCTTGGAATTCTGGCGGTTCTTCTTCTCGGTCTTGGCCTGCTCGTACTTGAACTTGCCGAAGTCCATGATCTTGCAGACTGGCGGGCGCACGTCCGCGGCGATCTCGACGAGATCGAGGCCGGCTTCCTGCGCCATGCGCTTGGCCTCGTCGGTCTCGACGACGCCGATCATGGTGCCGTGCTCGTCGATCAGGCGGATCGGGCTGATGCGGATGCGGTCGTTGATGCGCGGGCCCGCGGGGGCGAAGTCGCGCTGGAAGGGAGGACGGCGAGGCGGGAACTGGCTGATGGGAGGCTCCTGGGTGTCAGCTCGGACGGTGATGGCCACGGCGCGCTGACAGCGACCGCGAACCTGATGTCAGGGTTCCACTGCGTGGGTGGAGGATGTCCATGCTCGCTCGCGACGGCCTCATGGGAGGACGCGAGTGGGGGAAGTCATCATTCGGCGATGGTCCGCTGCATGGGGAAATGACGCCACGAGGCGTCGTGCGGACACTAGCCCAAGATCAGGGCCGGCACAAGCAGACGCCGTGAATTCGGCGGTTGTGCCGGGAGAAACTCCCCCCGGCGCGCGGGCCTGGCGTGATCGGCGCGACCCACGTCGACACCGCCCGCATCAGGCCTGCCGCGCGGCGAACGACGCTTGCACCGAGCCCGGTGCTCCGGAGAGCAGTCGCCCTTCCGCCTCGCGCACGATGCCGTCGACGAAGGCGTCAAAGGGCATCTCACCAAGGTTGGCCTCGATGCCGCGGGCGCGCACGCTGACGGCACGGCTCTCGGCATCGCGTGGGCCGACGACGGCCATGTAGGGGATCTTCTCTTCGGCCGCGATCTTGATCTTGGCCTGGACGCGCTCGTTCGAATGGTCGGCCTCGGCGCGAATGCCGCGCGCCTTGAGGGCCGCGCACAGCTCGTCGGCGTAGGCGGCGCTCTTCTCCGAGATCGGCAGCACGCGCACCTGCTCGGGGCTCAGCCAGAGCGGGAACGCCCCGGCAAAGTGCTCGATGAGGCAGCCGATGAATCGCTCCATGCTGCCGAAGGGCGCGCGGTGGATCATCACCGGACGGTGGGGCTGGTTGTCGGCGCCCGCGTAGGAAAGATCGAAGCGGATCGGCAGGTTGTAGTCGACCTGCACGGTGCCGAGCTGCCACGACCGACCGATCACGTCCTTGACGACGAAGTCGATCTTGGGCCCGTAGAAGGCGGCCTCGCCGGGCTCCTCGCTGAACGGCACGCCGAGCGAGCGCGCGGCATCGCGGCAGGCCTGCTCGGCCTTGTCCCAGTTCGACGGGTCACCCACGTACTTCGCGCTGTCGGGATCGCGCAGGCCCACGCGCACGCGGTACTCGTGCATGCCCAGCGTGGCGAAGATGATCTTCACAAGCGAGAGGCAGCCGAGCACTTCCTGCGCCACCTGGTCTTCGCGCACGAAGAGGTGCGCGTCATCCTGCGTGAAGCCGCGCACGCGCGTCATGCCGCCGATCTCACCGGACTGCTCCCAGCGGTACACGGTGCCGAACTCCGCCAGGCGCACGGGCAGGTCGCGGTAGCTGTGCGGCGCACTCGCGAAGATGCGGATGTGGTGCGGGCAGTTCATCGGCTTGAGCATGTAGCCGTCGACCTCGCCCTTGGCCATGCGGTTGCTCAGGTCCGCGCAGCTGCAGCCTTCGGCAGCCAGCCGCGCCATCTCATCATGCTCGACGATGGGTGGGTACTGGCTCTCGCGGTAGTAGGGGAAGTGGCCGCTCGTGCGGTACAGGTCGAGCTTGCCGATGTGCGGCGTGTAGACCTGCTGGTAGCCCTGCTTGCGCAGCTCGGCCCCGATGAAGTTCTGCAGCTCGTTGCGGACGATCGAGCCCTTGGGCGTCCACAGGATCAACCCCTGGCCGACCATCTCGTCGATGTGGAAGAGCCGAAGCTGCTTGCCGAGCACGCGGTGATCGCGCTTGCGCGCTTCCTCGAGCTGGACCATGTGGGCATCGAGCTCGGCCTTCGTGGCAAACGCCGTGCCGTAGACGCGCGTGAGGCGGTCGCTGGTCTCGTCGCCCTTCCAGTAGCTGCTGGCGAGGCTCATGACCTTGAAGGCGCCGACGCGGCCCGTGCTGGGCACGTGCGGTCCGCGGCAGAGGTCTTCCCAGTCCTTGCCGGGAGTGCCGGTGGCGTACCAGCTCAGGGTGGTGCTGCCGGCTTCGGCGGCGCGTTCGGCGTTGTCGAGCTTGTACTTGCTTCCCTCGCCGCGCAGCTTGGTCATGCCTTCGGCGAGCGGCAGGTCGTAGCGCGTGAAGCGCCGGTCCTCGGCCACGATCTTGGCCATCTCGGCCTCGATGCGCGCGAAGTCATCGGCGCTCGGCACCTTGCCTTCGGGAAAGGCCATGTCGTAGTAGAAGCCCGTGTCGAGCGGCGGCCCGTAGACGAGCCGCACGTCGGGGAAGAGCCGCTGGATCGCCTCGGCCATCACGTGCGCAGCGCTGTGG
>JASGCG010000215.1 GCA_030054235.1 Bacteroidia bacterium | reverse complement strand
TATCGACCGGGGGTCGGTTGCAACTTGAGGCGGGACTATAGCCACGCTGGGCGGAGCCGTCCAATCGACGGGGTTTTTGCCGTGAAATCAAGGTTGTTTCCGGCGGTTTCGCGCGCGATCACTGATCGTAAGTCCATAATAATTATGGTTTTACATCGATCCGCGGCCAGAGCTTGACGATTCCTTCACCGGGAGCGGTCAGAACGGCCCAGTCCGGACGAAACCTGCACTGCCAAGGCCTCGATCGCCCGGGATGGCTCGGGCGAAAGGCCGCTTTTCATGCGCCGATCGGCCGCGACCGCAGCCTGTAGAAGCGCCGCAGCGCGGGCAAGCGGCACCGAACGCGCCACCCGCAGCACCACTGCGGCCCCATCGCCCCAGAGCTTGAGTTGCTTGGCGATGGCGCCATCGGGCTGGCCCTGCGCAGCGAGCGCGGCGGCATCGTGCACCTTGCGGACCAGATCGATCGTGGACCACGTCAGCATGACTTCGGGGGCGCGGCTGACACGCAAGAGCTCATCGACCTTGTTCAGGGCCTGCGCCGGGTCGCCGGTGGCCAGCGCACCTTGGATTTCCCACGCTTGCTCTTCGCGCGAGAGGCCTGTGAATTCCTTCACGAGTTCAGCTGTAATCACCACGTGGGTAGAGTTCTCGGAAGTGCTCCCCTGCCCAGATGACTGCGCAGCGGCCAACGCCCCCACCGCCAACTTGCCCAGTTCGCTGTCGAGCCGGCCCAGATCCGGACCCACGCGCTCGACCAACGCTTGGGCGCCTGCGGCGCTGAGTTCCACACCGTGGCGCTTCTGGCTGCGAGCGACGGCCCAACGCACGGCCTCAGCCGCGCCGGGAGCTTCGCACTTGAGGATCACGCCCACGGCCGCCACCAGCTTGTCGAAGGTGCCCGGCCGCCAGCCTGCACTGCGAAGGATGAGCGTGGCATCCGGCATGGGGCTTTCGGCATAGCGCTCCATAGCGCGGCGCCGATCATCGCCCTGCATGAACTGCTCGGCGTTGTCGACGACGACCACCTTGTGCTGGCTCATGAGCCCGTAACTGCGAAGTTCGTCGAGCACATCGGCGAGCGAGCACGAGGCGCCATCGAAGCTGAATTCGTCGACCGCGCCGAAGCGCTCGCGCAGCGCATCGAGCACGCGACGCGTGTGCTCCGAGCGCAGGAAGGATTCCTTCCCATGAAGCACCACGATGCGGTGATCGGCCGAAACGTGCATGGAGCCAAGGTACCCTGCGGGCATGCTGCGGCTGCGGACGATTTCCGGCCCCGATGCGGGGCGCGTGCACGAGTTGCCGCCCGAAGAGCCGCAGATCCTGGGGCGCAGCACCGAAGCACTGCCCTGCACCGATCGCGCGGTCAGCCGCCGCCACGCGGAGCTCACGCCGCGCGATGGACTGTGGTTGGTGCGCGACCTGGCAAGCAAGGGCGGGACCTTCGTGAACGGCGCGCGGATCCATGGGCACCAAGCGCTGCGCGCGGGCGACCGCGTGCGTGTGGGCGAGACGGTGCTCCTGGTCGAGCGCGCTGATGGCACGCTGGGCGCGCCGCCGACCACCGAACAGCTGGCCGCGATGGGCGAGGCGGTGGCGACCGTGAGCCACAGCATCAAGAACATGCTGCAGGGGCTGCGCTCGGGCGCCGATGCCGTGGAACTGGCACTGTCGCGGCACGATCTGGAGATGGCCCAGAAGGGCTGGCCCATCGTGGCGCGCAACCTGGACCGTGTGATGCAGGTCACGCTGAACATGCTGGCCTTTGCGAAGGACCGGCCGCTTGATCCCGAGCCCATGCTGCTCGACAGCGTGGTCGACGAAGCGTGCGCGCTGGCCGAGGCGGCGCTGCGCCGACGCGGCGGATCACTGGAACGCACTCGGGCCGAGGGCCTGGTCGAGCTGCCGATCGATCTGGTGGCGGTGCACCAGACGCTCTTGAACCTGCTCATGAACGCCGTCGATGCAGCTCCTGAGAAAGCGCCGCGCGTGGCGGTGAGCACGCACTGGATCCACCCCTGCCCGCGGTGGCCGAGCGGCGCCGTGGCCACGATCGTGCGCGATGATGGGCCCGGCGTGCCCGAAGCGATGCGCGAGCGACTGTTCCAGCCCTTTGCGACGAGCAAGGGCCAGCGCGGCACGGGGCTTGGGCTCGTGGTCGCGCGCAAGCTGGCGCTGTTGCACGGCGGTGCGGTCGAGCACGCGGGCAACGGTGATGCGTGGCCCGCGCACCCGGTGCTCGTTGGGCAGGTGCGCACGGCCGATGCCGGCGGCGCGCTGCCCGGCGCGGCGTTCGTGCTGGTGCTGCCAGCCGCGAGCGCGCAGGATGCAGATGAGACGCGCGCGCCCAAGCCGATCCCGGGCGGGGATCTTGGCGTGCGGTTTGGTGCGTGAGGCGATCCGCGCCGGAGGAACGATGGCCCCGGCGTGCCCTGCGCCACTCGGCTAGAGTCCCGCTCTCCATGAGCATCACTGACATGAGCCTGCTCGGCGCAGCCGGGCGCCTGCCCGCCACCAGCGACAACCTCGAGGCCAGCGGCCTGCCGCGGCCGATCCTCAACTCCGTGAGCTACCAGCGCACGCGCGAGATGTCGATCGACGAACTCCTGCTTGAGAATCGCGTGATCTTCCTGATCGGCGAGATCGGCCCCGCGAGCTCCGCGCGCGTGATGATGCAGATGCTCTACCTGGAGAACCAGAAGCGCGGCCAGGACATCAACTTCTACATCAACAGCCCCGGCGGTGCGGTCGATGACACGCTGGCGATGTACGACACGATGCAGTTCATCAGCAGCCACGTGGCCACGTTCTGCATCGGCCGCGCGTACTCCGGCGGCGCCGTGCTGCTGTGCGCAGGCCACAAGGGCAAGCGCGTGATCCTGCCGCACGCCAAGGTCATGATCCACCAGCCCTACGGCGGCGTGACCGGCCAGACCACCGACATCCAGATCCAGGCCGAGCAGATCATCAAGAGCAAGCGCCTGCTGAACGAGATCATCGCCCGCCACACCGGCCAGCCGGTCGAGCGCGTCTCGAAGGACGGCGAGCGCGACAAGTTCTTCGACGCCGCCGAGGCCAAGGCCTACGGGCTCGTCGATGACATCGCCACCTTCCCGCCCAAGGCCTGAGCCCGCGGCGCCATGAACCATCACCCGACCACCAACCACGACGAAGACGACGACGAGGACTCCATGAGCCTGATCCCCATCGTGATCGAGAAGACCGGCCGCGGCGAGCGCGCCTACGACATCTACAGCCGCCTGCTGAACGACCGCATCATCTTCGTCACCGGTGGCGTGGGTGATGGCATGGCGAACACCATCGTCGCGCAGCTGCTGTTCCTGGCCAACGAGGACCCCAAGGCCGAGATCAGCATGTACATCAACAGCCCCGGCGGCAGCGTGACCGCCGGTCTGGGCATCGTCGACACCATGCGGTTCGTGCCCTGCCCGGTGGCCACGTACATCATCGGCCAGGCCGCGAGCATGGGCTCGGTCATCGCGTGCTCGGGCACCAAGGGCCGCCGCTTCGCGCTGCCCAACGCCGAGAACCTGATGCACCAGCCGCTGCTTGGCGGCGTGATGGAAGGCCAGGCGACCGACCTCGAGATCGAGGCGCGCCACATCCTGCGCATGCGCGAGCAGCTCTATGCGATCTACAGCGAGCAGACCGGCATGAGCACCGAGCGCATCGCCGAGATCTGCGAACGCAACACCTGGCTCACCGCGCCCCAGATGAAGGAGCACGGCCTGATCGACCAGGTGCTGACGAAGCTGCCGGTCAAGGCCAGCTGAGCGCGCGCTTTTCGCGCTCGTCCTCCCGCGACCTCGGGTCCCGGCTGCGCGGATGCGCGCCGAACCCGCACTGAGCGGCCTCGAGATCTTGTGCTCGTCCTCCCGCGACCTCGGGTCCCGGCTGCGCGGACGCGCGCGCTGCACCCG
>JASGCG010000006.1 GCA_030054235.1 Bacteroidia bacterium | reverse complement strand
ACGCCGCGCCGCGCACCATCGGCCACGCGACGCTCGAACGCCTCGCCTTCCTTGCCATCGCCGAAGCCTGCGATGCGAATCGGGATCGACGGCTGCGCGCGGTGCACGAGCTCGGCCGCCTGCAGGAACTCGTCGAAGCCCTTGTCGGTCATGAAGCGGCTGGCGAAGAGGATCCCTCCGTCGGGACTCGGGGGCTGGACCGCGTGATGCACGAGATCAACGCCACTGCCGGCGGTCACGGTCACAGGCACGCCGGTGTCGAGCAGGCCCCATCGCGCAAAGTCGTCACGGTCGTCGGGATTGTGGAAGATGACGTGCGTGGCCTGCGACAGCGCACGGCGATAGAGCGCGCTCGCCGCCGTGCGAGCGATCCACCAACGCAGGCCGCGGCGCACAAAGACGCTGCCCACGCCCGTGATCATCGCCACGCGCACCGCGACACCTGCCGCAGCCGCAGCGGGCATGCCGTGGCAGACCGCCTTGATGGTGCCGGCCAGCACATGGGTCGGTCGCTCGTCGTGCATGAAGCGGTCGAACTCCCGTCGCACCGCGCGCTCGGCCAAAGGGTTCATGCCGCGCCGCGCGTAGTCGAGCTCCACGACCTCGGCGCCCGCCTCCTGCATGCGTTCGCGAACCCAGGGCTCGATCGCGGGAGCAGCCACGACGACCTCGTGCCCAGCAGCGCGCAGCATGCCGACCAAGGGCGCCCGGAAGAGCGGCAGGGTCGGCGCGAAGCCGGTCAGGATGGCGACACGGGCCATGCGCTGATCGTACGGCGATGGACAGCGACCCTACGATGGCCCGATGCGCGCACCGGTTGAGGTCGCCGTCGTGTGGTCCGCCTCGCTCGCGAGCGCGCTGCTGGCGTTTGCATTCTCGATCGCGCTTGCGCGCACGCTGGACGCCGCGGCGTTCGGCACGTTCATGACGGTCTTTGCCGTCAGCCGGCTCGCGGCACCCGTTGCGCAAGGCGGGGTGAGCGAGATGTGGCTGCAGGCGTTCGGGCGACATGGCCGCGCTGCCTCGGCATGGATCGTGCCTGGGCTTGGCGCGATGGCCAGCACCGCGGGCCTGGCGGTCCTCGGCATGACGGGATGGGCGATGGCTTTCGCACCGTCAGGCGATGCCGGGGAGCTGGCAATCGTGATGGCGCTGGCCGTCGCCCTTGGCGCACCGGCCGACAACGCGATCGCCGAGCCGATGCTCCGCGGCCGATTCGTGCGTGTGGCGCTCTGGCAGCTTGCGCCGTACCTCGTGCGCATGGCCGCGGTCGGTGTGGCCGCGATGGTGCTCTGGCGCAGCGAAGGCACGCGCGCAGTCGGTGGACCGCTCGTCATCGCGCTCGTCGTGGGCACGGCCATCACGAGCGTGATCGGCATGCGTTGGATCCTTCGGCTTCGTCGCGATCCACCGATCGACGAGGCACCGTCGCATGAGCCGATGGTCGGTGTGCCCAGAGCGGGAGCTGCGCTGGCCCGGTCGTTCCCCTTCGCGGTACAGGGGTTGGCGTACCTTGCGGTGCTGCAGGTCGGCACGATCGCGCTGGGCTCGGCGGGTCTGGTCGAGGACGCCGGGGCGTTCTCGGTGGCGATGAACATCGTCACGGCGATGCACCTGCTTCCGAGCGCGGTCTTCTCGAGGGTCTTCGCGCCGCGCTACTTTCTCTGGGGCAACAGCGATCCTGCACGGCTCGCGCGCACGGCGCCGCGCGTGCTTGCGTGGGTCATGGTGGTTTCGATCGTGGCCTCGATCGCTGCATGGCTCGTGCTGCCGTGGGCGATCCCGCTCGTGTTCGGAGCAGCACAGCAGGCCGCCGTTGCGCCGGCACGCATGCTGGCGCTGGCGTTTCCGATCTGGTGCCTTGCGGTGGGGCTCACGGCCCATCACACGACGCCGGCCGAAGTGCGTTGGCGGACGGTGTGCTGGGTCGGCCTGGCAGCGATCACGATCGGCGGCTGCATCCTGCAGGCTCAGGCTGCGGGCTTGGACGGCGTGGTCAGGGCCGTCATCGTCGGTCAGGTCGCGTTCGCGATCATGGCGATCATCGGCCAGCTCGTGTTCGTGGGTCCACGCTGGCGCGCGGCTTCATGAAGCCTTCACCACGTCGACTCGCGCGCTCCTAGGATCAGGTTCATGCAGCAGCAGCCACAACGGGTCTCGGGTCGTGCCGTGGGCGCGGTGATGTTCATCGCCGCACTGGCCGTCACCGTGGCCTGGATCGTGATCAGGATGTTCGTCACCACGCAGCCAGTCGAGGACGCACCGGATGCGGCCGCAGCTTCGGCAAGCGCACCCGCGATGGCGCCGCGTGCCATCACCACGCCATTCGATCATGTCGTCGTACTGAGCATCGACGGCCTGCGTGCCGATGCCGTCGAGGATGCCGTGCGACGCGGGCGCCCGGGGTTCGCCGCGCTCCTCAAGGGGCCGCACACGCTCGAAGCGCGGACCGATCCCGACATCACCGTCACGCTGCCCAACCACACCGGCATGGTGACGGGCCGGCTCTTCAAGGGTCCGCAGGGGCACAACTGGCTGCCCAACGACCTGCCGCCCACGATCGCCGAGGGCGGGACGCTGCACGCCGCGCACGGCTCGTACGTGCCGAGCATGTGGGATGTGGCGCATGACCATGGCCTGCTCACCGGCATGATCGCGAGCAAGGACAAGTTCATTCTCTATGACAACAGTTACCGCGAGGAGCAGGGCGCGCCGGATGCGATCGCGCCCGACCACGGCCGGGCCAAGCTCGACATCGTGGAGCTGGCGTTCCGCGGCGAAGGCGTGGAGCGCAAGGCAGAAGCGGCGCTCGATCGTGCCGCCATCGATGGACGCCGCTCGCTCTGGTTCCTGCACTTTGCCGACACCGACCTCGCGGGCCATGGCACGACGTGGGACATGACGCCGGGCTCGGCGTATCTCGCCTGCGTCGATCGCATGGATGCGCTCGTCGATCGGTTGGTGCGGCACATCGAGGGAAGTCCATCGCTGCGTGGCCGCACCGCGATCGTGATGACCGCCGACCATGGTGGGGGCGCACCGCCGCTCTCGCACACCGTGGCGGAGTCGCCGCTGAACTTCCGCATCCCGTTCGTCGTGTGGACGGGCGATGGCGCCGCCGCTGATCTCTACGACCTCAGCCCCATGCGTGCACGGCCCGCCGCGAGCGAGCGCATGACGGCGACCGGCGGATCACCGATCCGCAACGCCGATGCGGGCAATTGCGCACTGTGGCTTCTGGGCCTGCCCTCGATTCCGACGAGCACCGTGGGCGCGGAGCAGGATCTGCTCGCCGGCTGGTCGCGACCGGCACGGTGAGGGGTGAGTGAGGCGCGAGTGGATGGCGCTGATGATCGCTCCGTGCACCGCACGCCCGGTGCCCGGGAGCCGGGTCTTCAGCGCTTGACCTTGTAATACTCGCAGTACCAGTCGATGAAGCGCTTCACGCCGACCTCGACCGGCGTGCCCGGGCGGTAGCCGGTGGCCTGCGTCAGGCTGGTCGTGTCGGCCCAGGTGTCGGGGACGTCGCCCGGCTGCAGGGGCAGCAGTTCGCGCGTGGCCTTGCGGCCGAGGTTCTCCTCGATGAGCTCGATGTAGCGCGACAGCTCGACCGGCGTGCCGTTGCCGATGTTGAAGAGCCGCCACGGCACGTTGCTCGTGGCGGGATCGGGATGCGCGCCGCTCCACTGTGGATTCGGCTGCGCGACATGGTCCAGCGAAGCGACGACGCCGCCGGCGATGTCATCGACGTAGGTGAAGTCGCGCTTGTGGTGCCCGTGGTTGAAGACCTTGATCGGCTCGCCGGCAAGGATCGCCTTGGTGAAGAGGAAGAGCGCCATGTCGGGCCGGCCCCAAGGCCCGTAGACCGTGAAGAACCGCAAGCCCGTGCACGGCAGGCCGAACATCGCGGCGTAGGTGTGGGCCATGAGCTCGTTGGCCTTCTTCGTGGCGGCATAGAAGGAGAGCGGGTGGTCGCACGACTGCCCGACGCGGAACGGCATGTCGGTGTTCGAGCCGTAGACGCTGCTGGTGCTGGCGTAGACCAGGTGCCGCACGCCGCCGTGGCGGCATCGCTCGAGGATGTTGGTGAAGCCTGTCACGTTGGCCTCGACGTAGGCCATGGGATTGACCATCGAGTAGCGCACGCCGGCCTGCGCGGCCAGGTGCACGACACGGTCGATGGCGTGATCCTTGAAGACTCGCGCGAGCGCGGCCCCATCGGCCACGTCCACGCGCTCGAACGAGAAGCCCGAACGGGGAGCCAGGCGCGCGAGCCGCGCCTCCTTCAGCGTCGGGTCGTAGTAGTCGTTGAGGTTGTCGAGGCCGACCACGCGGTCGCCGCGGTCCAGGAGGAGATGCGCCACATGGCTTCCGATGAAGCCTGCGGCCCCGGTCACGAGGATCGTTCCAGCGCTCATGCGCGGAGCGTATCGGCCTGCGTGCGCACGAGGCGCCGCGCGTGGATCATCCATGAGTGCGCCGTCGCGATCGTCCACGCGGTGTTCGCCACATCGGGTTCGCCGGCCTCGAGCCGTGACGCGATCGAGCGCACAGCGCGCGCCTCGAAGAGTCCGCAGCGCGCGGTGGTCGCATCGCTCAGCATGTCGCCGGCCCAGTGGCGCAAGGACCCCGACATCCATGCGGCCAGCGGAACGGCGAAGCCACGCTTGGGAGCGCGCAGCACGGGCTCGGGCAGGAGCTTGCGTGCCAGCCTGCGCAGCACGAGCTTCGTGCCGCCCGGGCCGAGCCGCTCGTGCGTCGGCATGCGCATGCTCAGCGCCACCACGTCGCGGTCGAGCATCGGGCAGCGGGCTTCGAGGCCGACGCTCATGCAGGCGCGATCGACCTTCACGAGCAGGTCATCCGGCAGGTAGGTCATCAGGTCAGCGAGCATGAAGCGTGCCTCGAACGTATCGAGCTGCGGCACCGCATCGAAGTGATCGAGCAGCGTCGGGGCCTCGTCGGTGTCGGGAACGAGAGCAGGTCCATCCTCCGACACGGTCATCACGCTGCGCGGCAGGGCATTGGCGCTCTCGGCGGCAAGCGCTTGCCGGCCGCGACGGATCGCGCGCGCAGGATGCGCACCAAGCATGCCGCCGGGCAGGATCGAGCTGACGATCCTCCAGAATTCGGCCGGCGGTGCACCGAGCGCGGCCACGACCGCATTGCGCATGGGAGCCGGCAGCGACTGCGCGCGCTTCCAGAGCCGATGCGCGTGCTGGTAGCGCTGGTAGCCGCCGAACAGCTCATCGCCACCATCGCCGGTGAGGACGACCGAGACCTGCGAGCGCACGGCTCGCGCCAGCAGGAGGCTCGGGATCGCGCTCGAATCGGCGAAGGGCTCGTCCCAGACGGCACCGACATCCATCGCCGCGTCGAGCGCATCGTTGGGGCTGACGAGCCAATCGGCGTGGTCGGTGCCCAGGTGGTTGGCGACCAGCCGCGCGAGCGGACGCTCGTCATAGGCTGACTGCTCGAAGCCGATGGAGAACGTGCGTACGCGCGTGGGTGCCACGCGAGTCATGAGCGCTGCGATCACGCCGCTGTCGATGCCGCCGGAGAGGAACGCCCCGATGGGCACGTCGCTCAGGAGCCGCTTGGCCACCGCGCCCTCGAGCGCGGACTCGAGCATCGCGGCAAGCTCGTCGCCGCTCCCTGCGAGCCGATGCCGTTCGCCGTCGACCGCAAACTCACGCGGATCCCAGAAGACGCTTGCCGAGGGAAGCGTGCCCGGACGCGCCACATCCTCCGGACCGAGACGAAGCAGCGAACCCGGCGCCAGCTTCACGAATCCTTGGTGGATCGTGTGCGGTGACGGCACGCACTGGTAGCGCACGTACGTGGCCAGCGCGCGCCGATCGATCGGCGGCGGCCAAGAGGGCAGTGCGGCCAACGCATGCATCTCACTGGCGAACGCGAGCACACCGCCATGCCAGCCGACGCTCATGGGCTTCTTGCCCAAGGGATCGCGAGCGAGCCAGAGCACGCGTGGCCCGCGCTCCCACGCTGCGATCGCAAACATGCCGTGGAGCCTCGGCAGCGTGGCGGCAACGCCCCAGCGCTCGAAGCACGCCAGGATCGTCTCGGTGTCCGAGCTCCCGCGCCAAGCGACGCCGTCGCCCAGCTCGCGCCGCAGCTCCAGGTGGTTGTAGATCTCGCCGTTGTAGGCGATCACGAAACGCTGCTGCGGCGACGCCATCGGTTGCGCGCCGGCGACCGAGCGATCGAGGATCGCCAGCCGCGCATGCGCGAAGCCGAGCCCATCACCGTCCCAGTGCAGCCCGAACGCATCAGGCCCTCGATGCCGCGAGAGCGCTGCCATGCGCGCGAGCGTCGAGCGGGGATCGGAGATCGTCCCGCGCGGATCGAGGAAGCCCGACACGCCGCACATGCGATCAGTGTAGGGGGCGCGGCCATCCCGCCGAGTGCGGCATAGCATCGAGGCCATGCAGATGCAGGTCGAGCCGACGACGGTCAGCATGCAGAGCTTCCTGCTCGTGCATGCAGCCTGTGCGCTCATCGCGGGCGTGCCGGCGGTGGCGATCGTGCGTCGGGTGGCGCTCGCCAACGGCTGGATGGCCAAGCCCCGCGAGGATCGCTGGCACCGCGAGCCCGTGGCGCTGCATGGTGGCGTGGGCGTGCTGGTCGCGCTGCTCGTGGCGTGCGTGCTCGTGCCGTCGACCCCGAGCGCGCTCGACCTGTCGCTGGTGGCTGCGGTCTTGCCCGGCGTGCTCGTGCTCGCCATCACGGGACTCGTTGATGACCTGCGCCACCTCAAGCCCTGGTCGAAGCTCGTGTGGCAAGTGCTTGGCGCCGCGGCGGTGGGTTGGGCGATCGCGGGTGCGCGCGGACTCTCGGGCGTCGACGCCGCGGTGATCGCCGCGTGGAGCCTCGTCTTCTGCAACAGCGTCAACATGCTCGACAACATGGATGGCGCGTGCGCGACGGCGGCGATCCCCGGCTTCGTCGGGATCGCGCTCGTGACGAGCGATCCGCGCGTGGCGTCCATCGTCGGTGCAGCGGCCGGTGCGATGGCGGCGTTCTGGATCTGGAACAGGCCGCGTGCACGCATCTTCCTGGGCGATGCAGGCGCCTTGCCGATCGGCGTGCTGTTCGGTGCGCTGTCGGCACTGGTGGCCATCGAGCTCGATCGGGGCCAGTGCGAGCAGCGCCGACCGTGGCTGCCCTGGGTGCTGCCGGTCATGCTCGGGCTGCCCTTCGTCGTCGATACCGGCTTCGTCTGCCTGACGCGCGCGGCCCGCGGTCAGAACCCGATGATCGGCGGCACCGACCACCTGACGCACCGCGCGTTGCGCAAGGGTTGGTCACCGTGGCGCGTGCTGGCGGTGATTGCGGCCCTCGGTGTGGTCGGCGTGATGCTCGTGGGTGTGGCGGTCCTGGGCTGGGGCTGATCGTCGTGGCGTTGCGGTCGCGCTGCGGCTGCCCGCTCGCGAGCGCGGCGGAGCAAGCGCGCGACAGGCTGCGCCCGGCTCACTACGCTTCGCTCCATGCATCACGTGATCACGGGCGGCGCCGGCTTCATCGGCAGCCATCTGGCCGAAGCGCTCGTCGCCGGCGGGCATGCCGTCACGGTGCTCGATGACTTCTCGACCGGCCGTCGCGCCAACCTCGCCGCGCTCGAAGGCCGTGCCGGCGTGACGGTGATCGAGGGCAGCGTGCAGGATCCGGCGGTCGTGGCGCGTGCGTGCGAGGGTGCAGAGGTCGTCGTGCACTTGGCCGCCACCGTGGGCGTGAAGCTCGTCATCGATCGACCGGTCGAGACACTCGTGAACAACGTGCGCGGCACGGAAGTGGTGCTCGAGGCGGCGTCAAGGCTCGGTGCGCGCACGCTCATCGCCAGCACCAGCGAGGTGTATGGAAAGCTCATGTCGGGACCGTCGAGCCAGGCGTCGCTGCGCGAGGACGACGACATCCTGATCGGCCGGACGAGCGTGCGCCGCTGGGGCTACGCGTGCAGCAAGGCGCTCGATGAATTCCTGGCGCTCGCGCATGCGACCGAGCACGGCCTGCCGGTCACGGCGATCCGGTTCTTCAACACGGTCGGACCACGGCAGCTGGGCGAGTACGGCATGGTGCTTCCGCGGTTCGTCGAGGCCGCACTCGCAGGTCGACCGATCCGCGTGCATGGCGATGGCACGCAGTCGCGTTGCTTCCATCATGTTGCAGACAGTGTGCAGAGCCTGCTCGCGATCCTCGCTTCGCCGGCCGCGCACGGGCAGGTCCTCAACCTTGGCAGCGATCGCGAGATCACGATGCTCGACCTGGCCACGATGGTGCGCGAAGAAACCGGCAGCGCGAGCGCGATCGAACTCGAGCCGTATGAGGCGGCCTTCGGTTCGGGCTTCGAGGACATGCGCCGTCGCGTGCCGGACCTGGGCAAGCTCCGTGCACTGCTCGGCCCGCAACCCGTGCGCGACGTTCGATCGATCGTCCGCGATGTCGTGGCGTGGCAGCGTTCGCGCACCTGACGGAGCCGGCCTGCGCCAGCCTCGCCCGGCCCTGTCCTTCCGTCACGCCGTGATCATCGACCGGCGGCCTTCGCTGCCTGCCAGACCGCCATCGCCTCGGGCATCAACTCATTGAGCCGCTGGATGCGCGTGCTCTCGCTCGGGTGCGTGCTCAGGAACTCCGGCGGGGCCTCGCCACCTGCTGCGGCCATGTTCTGCCAGAGCGGGATCGCCTCGCGCGGATCGAAGCCCGCATCGGCGGCGATGAGCAGGCCGAGATGGTCGGCCTCGCTCTCTTGGCTGCGGCTGAAGGCCAGCGTGCCAAGGCCCAGCGCGTTCATGACGACCTCTTGCGTCCCGGCGTCAGCCTCGGAGAGCTCGAAGCCCGCTGACATGAGCACGTTGAGCGCCGCCTCCTGTGACATGCGTTCGCCGCCGTGGCGCGCGATCGCGTGCGCGGCCTCGTGGCCGATCACGACCGCGAGCTGGGCATCGGTCTTCGTCACGGGCAGCAGGCCCGTGAAGACCGCACTCTTGCCGCCCGGCAGGGCCCACGCGTTCACGGTCTCTGGATCGTCGATGACGGTCATCTCCCAGTTGAAGCGCTGCGCGATCTCCGGGTGCATGCGATTCGCGGCATCGAAGATGCGCTGGCTCACCTTCATCACGCG
The DNA here is from genome assembly GCA_030054235.1 of Bacteroidia bacterium. Lineage (GTDB taxonomy): Bacteria > Planctomycetota > Phycisphaerae > Phycisphaerales > SM1A02 > SYIB01. The sequence continues at coordinate 8,030 of JASGCG010000006.1, read as the reverse complement.
GTCGTGCTCGGCCCCGTTGGTGAGCATGGTGTGACCGGCCTGCTTCGCGGCATCGAGCTCCTCGACGTAGGCCTGCTGGCCCAGATCGAGCTCATCGTCCACCGAGAGGATGTTGAACTGGCTTCGACCCGTACCGCTGACCTCGGTGCAGGCCGGCTGCAGCAGCATGATGGCGGCGGCTGCGACGATCACGACGAGGCGATGCATGCACATGATGTCAGGGTAGGTGGGCATCAGGTCCCGAGCAACCAACCCCACGCTGCGCATGCGGCGATCGCGATGGGAATCGGAACGCGCAGGCGGGCGGCCGCGATGATGATGAGCACGCAGGGCACCGTCACGCTGCCGCGCCACTCGAGCGACATCGCGATGGGATCGATCCATGCTGCAGCGAGCAGGCCGGTGACGGCGGCTGCCACGCCGGCAAGCGATCGGCCGGCGCCGGGCCACGCAGCAAGTCCGTGCCATCCCCGTATGCACACCAGCAGCATGAGCATGCCGGGCAGCATGAGTGCGACGGTGCACGCGGCGCTCCACGCAATGAGCGACGCTGACCCGCCGGGAAGCCCGTGCGTTGCACCGAGGAACGAGGAGATTGAGAAGAGCGGTCCGGGCACGGCCTGCGTGAGCGCGTAGCCGCCTGCAAAGAGCGACTGGTCCAGCAGTCCCGCATCGACCACGCTCCGTTCAAGGAGTGGCAGCACCACATGGCCGCCGCCGATGACGAGCGAGCCCGCTTGGACGAGCGCGGCCACCAGGCGGGCACCGCGATCCGGCATGGCCGCGAGCACGAACGAGCCGGCGAGGAGCACGACCAGGATCGCACCGGCGGCGGTGGCTTCGCTCCTCGAGGGAAGCCGCAGCTGCGGCAGTTCCTCGCGAGGTCGCGCATCGGGCGTGAGCAACTGGCCGAGCGCGGCGGCCACGGCGATGGTCGCGACGGGAAGCCACGGCGCGTCGAAGACCAGCGCAGCGATGGTCGCGAGCACCGCGATCGCTGTCCGTCCGGGGCCGACCAGGTGCGATCGAGCCATCGCCACGATCGCGACCATCACCACGCCTGCGGCAGCGGCGTGCAGGCCGTCCATCCAGCCCGAGGAGCGTGCATCCGCTGCATGCGACAGCCCAACGACCGCACCGATCATGAGCAGCATGCTCGGCAGCGTGAAGCCAATCGCCGCCGCGACGGCGCCCAGGATTCCCGCACGCTGGTGGCCCAGCGCGAAGGCCAACTGGCTGCTGCTCGGTCCCGGCAGAGCGATCGACAGCGCAAGCAGGCTTGCAAAGTCGCGCGGGTCGAGCCACCGCCGGCGCACCACGATGTCACGCTCGAAGAGGGCCACGTGTGCCGTCGGACCGCCGAAGCCGATGCATCCCAGGACGAGGAATCGGCCAAGCACGCCGATTGCGGCGCGGGCATCGCTGGGGGGAGTGGCTTGATCGGCCTGCGCCATCAGGCGCGTAAGCCTACGCGTCGACTCGCGGCGGCATGCTCGCGCGCGCGGATCGCCGGAAGAGCGCGGGCGATGTGGGCGCCGGCAATCGGCGTTGCGGTGCGCCGGGCCTTCGATTGCATGGCTGCGAGTGCCGTGGAATCAGCCAGCAACCGATCGATGCGCCAGGCGAGCGTGCCCGGCGTGTTGCAGCGGATCGCGCAGCCCCATTCAAGGAGATGCGCAGCGTTGCGCTCTTCCTGGCCGGGCACCGGCGCCACGATCACCAGCGGAAGGCCCATGGCACGCGCTTCGCTGCTCGAGAGCCCGCCGGGCTTGCCCACGAGCAGGTCCGCCGCAGCCATGAACTCATGCATGCGATCGGTGAACCCGAGCACGCTGAAGGTGAGCGGTCCACGATGCTCCGCGGCGATCGCCTCGAGTGCCATGCGGGCCGACTCGTTGCGCCCTGCGATCGCCACGATGTGCGCCGGCGTCTGCATGCGCAGGAGGTCGCGGAAGAGATCGCGCACGGGGCCCGTGCCCGCACCGCCCCACGCGAAGAGGATCACCGGACGGTCCTGCGGCAGGCCATGGGCCGCGCGGCAGGCGGCGCGATCGAGCGGTCGTGAGAAGACCGGGTCGATCGGTATGCCGGTCACCGTGATCCGCGACGAATCGATCCCGCCCAGTTCGAGCATGCGCGCGCTCTCCTCGGCAGCGACGAAGAAGTGGTCGCATGGATCGCAGAACCACATGCCGTGCACGTCGATGTCGGTGACGACCGTGACCAGCCGGCCGTTCCACTCGCCGCGCGTGCGGAGCTGGGCCAGGTACTCCGACGCCAGGAAATGCGTGCACAGGACCGTGTCCGGCTGCTCGCGCGCGAGCAGCTCGCGCAGCGGCGACAGGCAGGGGTGGTTCACGCGAAAGCGCGCCTCGCGGCCGTGCCACGGTCGATCGAGCTTGTCGTACATCCAGCCCAGCAGCGTGGGCATGCGCTGGATCATGCCGAGGTAGCCACCGCGGTAGATCGAGCGGAAGAGCGGGTGCGCGTGCGCGAGCACATCCTCCACGCGGATCGAGTCGATGGCCATCGATCCCTCGCGCGCGAGCTGCTCGGCCCACGCCTGCACGGCTTGCGCAGCGCGCGTGTGGCCGCTGCCCACGCTTGCGGTCAGGCAGAGCACGCGGCCAGCGTTCGGCCGCTGGTCAGGAGCGTTTGGCATCAGCGGAGCACTCCACCAAGGCTGGTCACGATCGGGCAGGTCATTGGTCGCACCGGGGCGACATGGTCGAGCACGACCTGCGCGCAGTGCCGCCAGTCGAGCGAGCGCGCGTGCTCGATGCACGACGCGCGCGGCACGTCGAGCGCTCGCATGGCGGCCGTGGCCAGATCCTCGTCAAGCGCACCGTTGATCCCCGGCTTCACGACATCGATCGGTCCCGTGACCGGGTACGCCGCGATCGGCAGGCCGCACGCGTTGGCCTCGAGCATCACGATCCCGAAGGTGTCGGTGCGGCTGGGGAAGACGAACGCGTCGGCGCTCGAGTAGTGCGCGGCGAGGTCGTCGCCGAACCGATAGCCGGCCCAGTGCACGCCCGTGTAGCGTCGCTCGAGCCGCTTGCGCTCGGGTCCGTCGCCCACGACCACCTTCGTGCCCGGCACGTCGCAGCGCAGGAACGCCTCGATGTTCTTCTCGACCGCCACGCGTCCCGCGTACAGGAAGATCGGCTTGGGCAGGTCCGGGAGCGCCGGCGCGAGCGGTCTGAACTGGGTCGTATCGACGCCGCGACACCATTCTTGGGCGCGCGTGATGCCGTGGCTGCGGAGTTCGCGCATGACGCCCGGCGTCGGAGCGAGCGTGGCCTCGGCCGCACCGTGGAACCACTTCATGAGTCGGTACGTGATGCCGGGTGGGATCGCGAAATACTGCTTCAGATACAGCGGAAACTGCGTGTGGTAGCTCGTGGTGAAGCTGAGCCCGCGCGCGAGGCACCAGTGTCGTGCGCACAGCCCAAGCGGCCCCTCGGTCGCGATGTGCACGTAGTCCGGGTCGAAGGCGTCGATGCGCCGGCCGACCGCGCGCGGTGTGCAGAGCGCGAGCCGGATCTCCGGGTACTTGGGTGCGGCGACCGTGCGGAAGAGCGATGGATGCACCACCTCGGTCTCGATGCCGAGTGCCGTGAGTTCGCGCAGCACGTGGCCCCACGTGCGCACGACGCCGTTGACCTGGGGTTGCCACGCGTCGGTGACGAGCAGGAAACGCCGGGTGTTCGAGGCCATCATCATGCCACGCCCTCGAGCCGCGGTGCTGCCGGGCGCGTGGGCACTTCGGGCAGCGGGAACGGCATCGCGGGCGGCGTCCACTCGTCGTCGGCTTCGTGAAGGGCTGCGTCGGCCGCGCTCGCGGCGCGGACCTTCGCGTTGAACGCCAGGCCGTCGATCACCTCGATGCGACCGTCGTCATGCTCGACGAGCGCCGTGCAGCTCTCGACCCAGTCGCCGCAGTTGTAGTAGGCGATGCCCGCGCCACCGAGGTCGGCCTCGCAGGCGCTCTTGTGGATGTGGCCGCAGACCACGCCGTGGAAGCCGCCGCGCCGGGCTTCGGCCACCAGCTCCTGCTCGAAGTTGCTCACGAACTGGCAGACCTTCTTGACCGACTGCTTGATGTCGGCGCTGAGCGAGTAGTACGGCTGGCCGCGAAAGGCGCGCCAGCGGTTCCACCAGCGGTTCACCACGAGCAGCAGGTCGTATGCGATCGCTCCGGCCTTGCTCAGCAGTTGGTGGTGCTGGACCACGAGGTCGTACTGGTCACCGTGGCAGACGAGCAGGTGGCGACCATCCGCCGTCGTATGGGTGGCGTTGAGCGCGATCTCGATCCCACCGAACTCATGACCGGCGAACTGCCGGGCGCCATCGTCGTGGTTGCCCGGGATGAACACCACGCGGGTGCCGCGTCCGGCCATCTTCATGATGCGGCGCACGACGGTGTTGTGGGCAGCCGGCCACCACCAGCGCTGCTTCAGCCGCCACATGTCGATGATGTCGCCCACCAGAAAGAGCTCGTCGCAGCTGATGTTCTTCAGGAAGAATGCCAGTTCGTCGGCCTGCGCACCCACCGCACCGAGGTGCGTGTCGCTGATCCAGACCGTCCGGTATCTGCAGCGAGGGGGTCCGGATCGGGGCATGTCGTTTTGTCGTCATCCAACGTCAAGGCGATGTCAGGCCTTGGTGCAGGAAGCGCAAAGTGTGGGTTCGCATCGTGCAGTCCCTGGTCTACCCTTCGCGCATGCCTTGCCGAACGACTGCCGCCCTCTGCACGACCGCACTCGCCGGGACCTTGCTCATCGCGTCCGCCGCGATCGCCGAAGGCGTGCACTTCACCTATCTCTGGCACCTCGAGCAGCCTATCTACTGGCCCGACCAGCAGGCCGGCGGTGCCGATCGATATGAGCGTGCCTGGCAGTCGATCCTTCGCCGCGACGGCGGCGCCGCGAACCCCGCGAACGACCTGCGTTCGATCTTTGGCCTCGATGACCGCGTGGCCGCGTACCAGTACCGCCCGCGCGACACCGTGAACTCGATCGCGTGGACGGCCGAAGGCGGCGCCCAGGTCAGCTTCAGCGGCGGCCTGATCGCCAACATCCAGTCGTTCGCCGAAGCCGGCGGCCAGCTCGGGTACAGCCCGTTCTGGGTCGACCCGTGGCGCCAGGCCCGCAACACCTTCACCAACGCCGGCGCGCCCGCGCGGCCGCGCATGGACATCGTGCAGTTCTCGTACCACCACGCGCTGCTGCCCCTGTGCGATGACGACGCGGTGCGCATGGACATCCGGCTCTACAAGGAGGCCTACGCGGGCGTGTGGGGCGCGAACCCCGGCATCAGCAAGGGCTTCTTCCCCAGCGAGATGGCCTTCAGCGAGCGGCTCATCCCGATCCTGCAGCAGGAAGGCATCGAGTGGTCGCTCGTGAGCGGCGAGAAGATCTCGCGTGCGTATTCGAACTTTCCCGTGCAATTCGGCTCGGGCGGCGTGAACTGCGATCCGCCGAACAAGGCCGACCAGCTGAACGGTTCGTCTCCGGCCTTCAACCGCATCTCGATCAGCCGCGGTTGCGGCCCAGCCGAGGCCCTTCCGGGCTCCTACGTTCCGCATCGCGCGCAGTGGGTGAACCCCGATACCGGCGCCACGAGCTCGATCATCGTCGTGCCGTGCAGCCAGAGCCTGGGCTGGGAAGATGGCTACGCGCCGCTGAGCGTGCAGCGGCTGCAGCAGCTGTACACGTCGAACGACCCGTCGCGTCCGATGCTCGTGGTGCTCGCGCACGACGGCGACAATGCGTGGGGCGGCGGCTACTCCTACTACAACGAGGCCGTGCCGAACTTCGTGGGCCAGGCCGTCGGCGCGGGCTTCGTGCCCAGCGTCGTGCAGAAGTACCTCGATGCGCACCCGGTGCCCGCGAGCGATCTCGTGCACGTGGAAGACGGTGCGTGGGTGAACGCCGAAGGTGACTTCGGTGCGCCGCAGTTCCTGAACTGGAACTGGCCGCCGGTCAACGCGCAGGGCCAGGTCGACATCGCCAGCGGATGGGCCGAGGACGTGCGCAACTGGGCCGTCATCACCGCCGCGCAGAACTGGGTGAGCACGGCCGATGACCTGAGCGCTGCAGCAGGCAGCCCCGTGCGCACGGCGCAGGTCCTCAATCCCGGCAGCGCGACCACGCCCGCCGAGCGCGCGTGGCACTTTTTCCTTGGTTCGCTCAACTCGGGCTACATGTACTACGGCACGGCCCTCGACATGGAAGTCAAGCCGACGGTCGCCTGCAACGAAGCGCTGCAGCACGCGGGCACGGTCGTCGGCACGGGCGCCACCGAGACCACGCCGCCCACGATCTGGTACCCGCAGCGTTGGCCATGGAATCCGGGCAGCGTGAACTACGGCGGGCCGTACGGCTACACGCAGAACACCGACGACGGCGACTTCACGGTGTGGAGCCTCGTGCACGACGTGAGCGGACTGCAATCGGTCACGCTCAAGTGGCGCCGCGACGTCGACGGCGCCAACCCGCTCGCGAGCACGCAGAACGAGACGTTCGCCGGCGGCGCCGAGGTCGGTGCATGGGAATCGCTGCCGATGACGACCGCGCTCTTCCCCGCGGAGAACATCTACAACTTCGGCGGCATCGACTTCTTCGAGATGCCGCAGCGGATCGCGCACCGCGTGCACGCCAACATCACCGGCGTCCGCAGCGCGCTGCTTGACTACTACATCGAGGCGGTCGACACGCGCGGCAACGTGGCGCGCAGTCCGATCATGCACGTGTGGGTCGGCGAAGGCACGACCGGCGGGGGTGGTGGCGGCGGTGGTGGTGGTGCGGTGGTCACGGTGAGCCCGAGCCCGATCCAGGCAGGTCAGAGCGTGACGGTCTCCTACAACCCGACGGGTCGGCCGTTGCAGGGCGCGAGCAGCATCAACCTGCACTACGGCATCAACCAGTGGCAGACCGTGCTGCCCGATGTGCCCATGCAGTGGATTGCCGCCGAGGGCGTGTGGCGCGTCTCGGTGCCGGTCGCGCAGAACGCGCAGCAGTTCGATGCGGTGTTCAACAACGGCACCGGCACGTGGGACAACAACAACGGCGGCGACTGGCACTTCCCCGTGCAGGGCGGGACCACGCAGAGCGACTGGGTGATCGATGGCCAGCTCGACGCCGATGCCACGCTCGTGGCGCAGAACGGCAACCAGCGACTGTGGGCGGGCATCAAGCTCGGTCGCCTCTACGTGGCCACGCAGGATGCGGGCGGCGGCGAGGATGCCTTCGTCACGGTCGCCGCGGAAGCGCCGAGCTCATTGCGCGCCGCGATGTGGGGCAAGAGCGGCTTGGTCGCGGGGTGGAATGCGTTCCTCGGTGCCGAGAACGACAACCAGTTCAGTGGTTGGTTCGACACCGCGAGCGTGCTGCGCACCGGTGCCGCCTGGCGCAGTGCGCGCGGCGGTGCGAACGGCGTGCTCGAGGGCTCCGTCGACCTCGTGACGGCCTTCGGCAGCAACCCTGACCGCATCGCGCTGGCGAGCCTGCGCTACGCCAACGCGAACGCCGGTGCGCTGCGCGCGGTGCTGCAGGTGCCGCAGAGCCTCGACGGCGACGGCGATGCCGAAGCCGGCGAGTGGCAGCTCGCACAAGCCTGCGCGATCACGGTGGGCGCATCATGCTGCCCGGGCGATCTCGATGGCAACGGCACGGTCGACGGCGCGGACCTCGGCTTCGTGCTTGGTGCGTGGGGCACGTCGTCGGGCGATCTCACCGGCGATGGGCAGACTGACGGCGCCGATCTTGGCGCGCTGCTCGGCGGCTGGGGCGATTGCCCCTGAGCATCGTCACTTCACTGGACCAACGGCCCACACCGTCGTCGTGCCGCTGACCTCGTTGCAGGTCACGACCAGCGGTCGCTTGGTCGGATTGCGATCCGCGGGGATGAAGAGCACGCCCTCCGGGGCCAGATCACCGGCGGCCTTCAGCACGGCGGCGTCCTTCGCTGCCTTGGTCAGATCGACCGAAGGGTCGCACCGCGTCACGTGGTCGATCACCCGCGGC
>JASGCG010000214.1 GCA_030054235.1 Bacteroidia bacterium | reverse complement strand
GCAGTTGACCATCTTCCCGATCGCCGAGGGACTCGCGCCGATGGCCCGGGACGGCGTCGTGGCGGCGGCGCCACGGTTCACCTACGGCTCGGCGAGCATCTGCACCAACCGTGCCCTGGGCATCGAGTTCGCCTTCATGCGCGAGCGGCTCGACGATGCCGGCGAGTCGACCGGCGAAGAAGAGTTGCGCCTTGACGTTCGGCTTGATGAACACCTGCCGTTCCCCGACATCCATCCAATCTGTGGAGGTGGCTCATGATGAAGCGCTCGAAGCCTTCGCGCCGCCGTGGTGCGGCACTCGTGATGGCACTCTTCGCGCTCGGTGTGGCGGCGACCGCCGGCACCGCCTTCGTGAAGACGCGCTCTGGCTCCGTCGAGATCGGTTCGAGCATGGCGCAGGCCGCCCAGAGCCGCCTGGCCGCGGCCGAGGGGCTGGCGCTGTCGCGCGAAATGCTCGCGCGGATCTTCCAGGAGCCCGATGCCACGCTGGCTGCCCAGTGGCGTGCGTCGCTGAGCGACGGCGTGCTCCTGCAGAACTACACGATGAGCAACGGCGCGGTGCTCAATGTCACGATCTCCGATGTAGCGACAGGTGCGGCGCCGGGCGCTGCGACCACCGAATTCGAGGCCGGCATCACCGTCACGATCGGCGGCACGAGCTACGGCATGACGGCGCAGCTCTCGCTGCAGAGCCTGGTGAAGGGCCAGTACGCGATTTTCGCGAACAAGCTCATGACGATGGAGGGCGACAACTTCATCGGTCGCTGGGAGCGCGCGCCATCGAGCGAGCAGGAACTGCCCATCAACATCGGCACGCAGGCCGAGCGTGGGTGGTTCGGCCTCGAAGGCGTTGAACTTGGCGAGGGCGCGTACTTCGAGGGCGCGCCCGTGGATGTGCCTGGCACGCAGGCATCGATGGCAACGGCGATCGCCAGTCAATCGGCGGCGGTCAAGCGCGCTGCCCGCGCCGGCGTGGCGCACCTGGAGTACGGCACGTCGGACCTGCTCTTCCGGTTCAATGGCGGCAACCCGCTGGTCGCCGCCAACTGGGAAGCGCTCCCAGACTCCTACGAGTACGACATCGGCGCCTACCTGCACCATCCGTACGGAGCGGAGAGCGTGACGGTGTCGGGCGGCAGCGCGGACGAGGTCGATCTGGTGCGCATGCCCCAGGGCGAGAGTGCGCGGCCGATCCAGCCGCCGGCTGAGCCGACCTTCGCTGGCGGGACCACGATCACCGGCAACAAGACCTACAGCGCGACGACCGTCACGCTCAACCCGACCCGCATCAAGTGCAACGAGTTCTTCGGGATCCCGATCGGCGGCGGCGACATGAACATCGTGAACGGCAGCACCGTCACCATGAACAGCGGCGTCTACCGGATCGATGACAAGCTCAAGCTGGAGAACAGCAAGCTCATCATCAACGGAAACGTGAAGATCGTGATGAAGGCCCGCATGTGGTTCGACCTCGATGCGCGGAGCTTCACCTGCTCCAACAGCACGATCGAGCTCAAGGAGAACTCGCAGCTCCTGCTCTTCGTGGCGTACGACATGACCATGGCCAACTCGTGGGTCGGGAAGGACTGGACCTGCTCGAGCGAATCGAGTGCCTCGCTCAAGCAGGGCGATCCCCACAAGAAGGCGTGGATGGGCCAGTGGCAGGCCAATGCCTGCAGTGACCATGCGCCGTCGGAGCCGCAATACATGGAGCCCTGGCGCGTACGCATCTATCCCGACCCGGCGTTCCTGAGCTCGATCTTCCTGTGGGACTTCAACAACTGCTCGGTGATCGGCTCGATCTTCATGCCGACCAATCCGGTGTGGCTGCGCGGGACCACCGAGATCTATGGCCGCATCTGCGCCAACCACGTGATCATGCGCAACTCGGCGAGCTTCTTCTACGACCACGCGCTCGATGACATCACGGGGCTCACCGAGGGCGCACCGCCGCCGCGCGGCGGCTCGCAGACGATCCCCACCCGCATCCGCGTCGACTTCTGAATGGAGCCTTCCATGCGTCACCGCATCCGCCGAGCCTTCAGCCTGGTCGAAGTGTCGATCGTGCTCGTGATCGTCAGCAGTCTTGCGGCGGTGGCGATTCCGGCGATGCTCGACTCGGCCCATGGTCGACTCGTGGCCGCGCGTGAACGCCTGCTCGCGGATGTCATGGCAGCGCAGGCGTGGAGCCTGGCGAACCCGACCGAGCCCGCCGTGCTCACCATCGGCACGCAGGGCTACACCTTGGTGCGGGGTGATCTGGACACGGTCGTGACGTTCGGACCGGGCGGGTTCGAGGAAGCCATGAATGTGCGCCTAGCCATTGCGGGAGCGGCCTCTGGCGTCCTGAACTTCAATCATTATGGGGCCTTGGCAGTGGCGCCTGATGCCGCGGCACCCATCGTTGAGCTGTCCATCCCAGGGGCGTCGGACAGGTTGGAACTGGAAATCGCTCCGACCACTGGAGGCGTGACGGAGCGCTGGTACGCCGGCCCTTGAACACACCAATTCTCACCGTACGTCGCGCGAATGCCGATGCAGCCGAGGTGCCGGAGTCCCGGCACCGCCCGCAGGACGCGGGCAGGGAAGAGCCGATGCACGGAACGCGCAGGACAACTTCGCCGCGCTTCATCGCCACTCGCGAGCAGGGTGCGCCTGCCGTGATCACCGCGGCCATCGTGCTGTCGGCCTGTTGCTTCGCCGCACAGGCGCACGGTGCAGCAGCGCCCAGCCCAGCAGCCCAAGGCGCGCCGGGAACGCAGGTACCACCTGTCGCTCCAGCTCCACCATCCACGGCTCCCACAACTCCTGACGCGCCGCCTGCCGCGGCTCCAGGCGCCGCGCCGACTCAGGAGTCACCAGCGCTCGAAGCTCCTGCCGCCGAGTCCGCCGAACCCGCGACCCCGCCCACGATCGAGATCACGCCCCACGGCACCGTGACCCTGCAGGCTCAGGGCATGGACATCGTCACGCTGCTTGAGCTCTTCAGCATCAAGACCCAGCGCAACATCGTGGCGAGCGAGGGCGTGAAGGGCAAGGTCACCGTCAATCTGTTCGATGTGCCCTTCGATGCCGCGCTGCAGGCCGTGCTCGAGGTGCGCGGCTTTGCAAGCCGGCAAGAGGGCGACTTCATCCTGGTCTACACCAAGAAGGAACTGGCCGAACTCGATGCTGCCCGCCGGCAGATGGTGAGCCGCGTGTTTTCGCTTGAATTCCTAGGCGCGCAGGATGCGGAAGCCTTCGCCAAGCCGCTCCTGAGCGAGAAGGGCACCATGACGGTCCGCGGCACCGTGCCGCGCGGCATGCAGCCCGACTTCGATGACATCGGCGCCGATGACTTTGCACTCGAAGCCAAGCTGCTCGTCTTCGACTTCGTCGAGAACGTCGACCGCATCGCGCAGCTCATCGAGAAGCTCGACGTGGCGCCGAAGCAGGTGCGGGTCGAGTGCATGGTCGTCGAGACCGCCATCGATGATGCCAGCGCGTATGGCTTGGACATCGCTGCTGCAGGGAGCGTGGATTTCGGCAGCGTGCTCGACGGTCCTGAGTCGATCGTCGATAGTCTGATCGGGGGCCCCGACAACTTCGAGGGTGCGAACTATCCCGATCAGTCTCAGTCTGGCACCGTGCGGAACTTCCAGGCGCCTCCGAGCACGAGCCCGAACTTCCAGGTCGGCATCCTGGGCAACCATGTGTCGGCCTTCCTGCAGATCCTGGACCAGGTGAGCGATTCGAACGTGCTCGCCCGGCCCAGCGTGACGTGCCTGAACCGCCAGCGCGCTCGGGTCAACGTGGGCGAACGCGTGGCGTACTTGAGCACGACCGTCAACGACAACGTGAGCGTGCAGACCGTCGAGTTCCTCGACGTAGGCATCCAACTCATGTTCCGGCCGTTCATCACGGACGATGGAATGATTCGACTGGAGCTCTCGCCGAGCGTGAGCGACTACAAGCTGCAGAACCTGACCT
>JASGCG010000213.1 GCA_030054235.1 Bacteroidia bacterium | reverse complement strand
TGAAGGCCCGTGTGGCCGCGCGCGACTCCGGCGATTGGGCCGGCTGGACCAAGACCATCGACGGCCTGATCGAGTCGACCAAGGGCACGCCGAACCAGCTGCAGTTCCGCATGATGAAGTTCCAGACGCTCATCGGCGAGGCCAACATGCCCGAGCCGGGCTACGAGCTCGGCAACCAGCTCGTCGCCGACGGCAAGGGCGATGCCCAGCTGCTCAACGCGATCGCGTGGTTCGCGGTGCAGGATGACTCGGTCATGAAGCGCAACCTGGACTTCTGCCTCAAGGCTGCGCAGGCTGCCAACGAGGCCACGAAGGGCGAGGACGGCGCGATCCTCGACACGCTCGCCCGCGTGCATTGGGAACGCGGCGAGAACGCCAAGGCCATCGAGCTGCAGGAGAAGGCCGTCAGCCTGTCGAAGGACACGCCGATGGCCAAGGAAATGCAGGAGACGCTCGACGCCTACAAGAAGGGCAAGTAAGCAGCCCGCGGAAGCCCCCACCACGTGAACGCATGACGAAGCCCGGCCTCGCGCCGGGCTTCGTTGCGTCATGGCACCTTGAAGGGCAACGGCTTGCCTCGCCCCGCTCGGGGCGATCGGGCAAACGAGCGGGTCCCCGCGACCCGACGCTCAGCCAGCGACCTCGACCTCGCGATGCTCGGCGGCACTGCGATAGATCGCCTCGACCAGCGCTTGGACCCGCCGACCGGCCGCAGCATCGGCGTGCGGTGTCGCACGGCCCTCGACCGCCTCGATGAACTGCAGGTACTGCTCGTCCCACATCTGGCGCTCGGGATCCTCGGTGACGAAGTGGGGCTTCAGGTCGACCAGGTGGCCTTCCTCTTCCGTGGCGATCGAGACCTCCTTGCCGAAGACCTGGAAGGCAGCACCCGCCTTAGACCCGATCACGCAGAGACCGTCCTTCAGATGACCGTCGGGAATGTTGGCGGCCCACGTCACGTTCATTTCGATCGTCAGGCCGCCATCGCACCGCACGAGCGCGGTGGCGCTGTCCTCGACATCGCACACCCCGTCATACTTCGGCGGTCCCGCCCACATCCAGGTGTAGGTGTAGCCGCGCATGGCCGCGCCGAGCCCGCTGCTGGTCGCACCGCTGGCGCGCACGGGACGGGGCGAACCCGCCAGCCAGAGCGACAGGTCGAGCATGTGCACACCCAGATCGATCAGTGGACCGCCGCCCGAGCGGGACTTCGTGGTGAACCAACCGCCGAGGCCCGGGATCCCGCGACGCCGGTAGAGCGCGCACTTGATGTGCTGGATGCTGCCGAATCGCCCGGCGTCGATGAAGGCCTTGACGCACCGGGCCGCCGGGCTGCCCCGGCAGACGAAGCCGATCTGGAGCGTGGTCCGCGCGCGCGAGGCTGCAGCGGCGATCTCGTCGCACTGCGCGACGTCCATCGCCATGGGCTTCTCGAGGAGCACGTGCTTGCCGGCGGCCAGTGCCTTCATCGCGCAGGGATGGTGCTGGTCATTGGGGACGCAGACCGCCACGGCCGTGACGTCCTTGATCGCCAGGAGCTCGTCGATGCTCGCGCAGGCGCGTGCGCCGTGGGCCTTGGCGAACTGCTCGCCCCGCTCAGGCTTGATGTCCCAGACCGCCACGATGGGAAGACCCGCCCGCGTTGCTGCCTGCGCATGCACGCCGCCGATCCCGCCGCAGCCGATGATGCCGATGCCGAAGGCCATGGTCGCTCCTTGCACGCTCCGTGAGGTGGAGCGGACCTAGAATAGCCCGACCATGAGCAAGCAGCCCATCGTGATCGTCGGAGGCGGCATCGTCGGCCTTTCGACCGCGTACGAACTCAGCGAGCGCGGCCACGACGTCATCGTCCTCGATCGAGAGATGATCCATGACAGCGCCTCGTGCGGCAACGCGGGCATGCTCTCGATCGGGCATCCCCCGCTCACGCGCCCGGGCGTCAGCGTGCGCGGCCTGAAGTGGATGCTCGACCCGACGAGTCCGCTCTACATCCGGCCGCGGCTCGATCCGGGCCTGATCTCTTGGCTGTGGACCTTCCACCAGCACTGCAACCAAGGTCATCTCAATCGCTGCATGGTCACGCTCTGCCAGATGGGCTGGCGTTCGCTCGATCGCTTCGAGCGCACGATCGATGCCGAGTCGATCGATTGCGGCTATCGCCGCACCGGCTGGCTCGATGTCGTCCTGCACGAGGAGAACATGGACGCCGCCGAGGCGGAGGCCGCCATGCTCGCCCCCCATGGGTTCACGCATGAGCGACTCGACGGCGCGGCGCTCCGTGCCATGAGCCCCTGCTTCACCGACGAGGTCGCGGGTGCCGTGCTGCACAAGGACAGTGCGAACATCGATCCGCGTGCGTACACCAAGGGTTTGGCTCGCGCGCTCGAACGCCGTGGCGTGCGTGTGCTGACGGGTCCAGCGTGGGATGCCACCGGCCTCGAGCGCGATGGGACCGGACGGGTCACCGGCGTGGTGTGTGCCAACGGCACCGTGGTCAGCGGCGCCGCTGTCGTGCTGGCTGCCGGGGTCTGGAGCACCGGCCTCGCGGTGGACGTGGGCCTCGACCTGCCGATGCAGGGCGCGCGCGGCTATCACGTCCAACTCGATGGCATGCCCGGCGTGCCGGCCACGGCCTGCGTACTGCACGAAACGTTCATCGCCGTGACGCCCATGGGCGGTCGCCTGCGCCTGGCAGGCACGCTCGAGATCAGCCCGCTCGATGCTCCGCCGATGCCGCGCCGGCTGGCCATGCTCGCCGACGGTGCCCGGGCGTACCTGCGGGGCATCGACGAGTCCCGCGCGAGCGAGCATTGGTCGGGCTGGCGCCCCTGTCTCGCCGACGGCATGCCTGCGATCGGCTGGGTCCCGGGCGTGGAGGGACTCATGCTGGCCACCGGCCACGCCATGCTGGGCATGACGCTCGGCCCTGTGACCGGTGAACTCGTGGCCGACCTGATCGATGGACGTCGCCCGAGCATCGATCTGTCGATGGTCGAGCCCGCTCGGTTGGCGGCCGCCGTGGCGTGAGCAGGATCGCTACGATTCCGGGCATGCGCCGCATCCCCGCTGCACTCCTCGTCGCCTGCCTGACCGCGCTGCCTGCCTGCACCCATGAACTCGAAGCCCGCAACCGCGAGCTCGTGACCGAGGTGGATGCCCTGCGCGGCGAGAACTCCGAGTCTCGCCGCTCGATCGAGCGCATGGCCGTGCAGCTCGCCGAGCGCGACAAGGCCCTGACCGAGGCCAACCGCACCGTCACCGAAGCCCGTGCCGCCGCCGAGGAATCCAAGGCCATCGCCGTGAAGTCGCAGGGCGATGCCGAGGAAGCCAAGCGCGCGGCCGCCGATGCCGACCGTCGGGCCGCGACCGCCGTCGCCGATGCCAACGCGGCCAAGGACCAGCGCGACGCCGCGCTCAAGCGCGTGGATGAGGTCACGGCCGATCTCTCGAAGGCCAAGAGCGCCAGCGACACGGCCGTCGCCGAACGCACCAAGCTCGATGCCGACCTCGACCAGGCCCGCAAGGATGCCGTTGCGGCGCGCGAACAGCGCGACCGCGCCACCTTCGAGCGCGACGAAGCCATCAAGGTCGCCGATGGCATGAAGACGGCCGAGCAGCCCGAGTCCGAGGGCGGCACCGCGATCATCGCGATCGTGGGCGCCGTCATCGGTGCGGTCGCTGTGCTGCTCTTCACCTCGGCCCGCAAGGCACTCGCAGGCGGCTGATGCTTCGACTGGACCGCTGCATCCTCGCGGCTGCAGCGCTGCTGCTCCAGCACGCGGCGTGGGCGCAAGCTCCCGCGGCGCCCGGCCAGGACCGCCCCAACGCGCTAGTCATCGTGCTCGATCGCGTGGGCACCGGCGATGTGGGGTACCTCGGGTCAACGCTCGGCGCCACACCGAGTCTTGATGCGCTCGCCGCGCGCGGCGTGGTGCTCCAGCGCGCCTACGCGGCGTCGCCGCAGGCTTCGCCGGCGCGTGCGGCGATCCTCACCGGT
>JASGCG010000212.1 GCA_030054235.1 Bacteroidia bacterium | reverse complement strand
GCAGCTGCTCGAAGAGGCTCGTGGCCAGCTCGTGGGCCAGGCCTTCAACAAGGCGGTCACCGACCACAAGCTCCGTCCGATCGGCAACCCCGAGATGAGCCCCGGCAGTGAGCTGAACGAACTCGCCCGCGGCGCATCGTTCACCTTCAGCGTCGACATCGAGGTCATTCCCGACTTCACCCTGCCGGCCTGGGAAGGCATGGCGATCCGCAAGCCCGTGATCGACGTCATCGACAAGCACATCGACGATGAGATCCTGCGCAACCAGTACCGGTTCGGCACGCCGAGCCTGATCGACGGTCCGTTCGAGCACCTTGACCGCATGATCGGCACCGTCGCGGTGACCGTGAAGGGCGAGTCGGAGCCGTTCTACAAGGCCGACAACGCGCTGGCCGTGGTGCCGGCGAAGGAAGACGAGGGCAAGGGCCCCTTCCTGGGCATCATGATCGACGATCTGCAGAAGCACCTGATGGGCCGCAAGGTCGGTGACTCGGTGAGCTTCACCGCCAAGGGGCCAGAGGGCCACGAGCACGAGAAGGTGCGCGGCAACGACCTGTCGTTCACGCTCGCGATCACGCAGGCCGAGCGCATCACGCCCGCGCCGGTGGCGGAACTCGCCACCAAGCTTGGCCTTGCCGACGAAGCCATGCTGCGCGAGCAGGTCAAGATGGTGCTCGAGCAGCGCCGCGATGGCGAGCAGCAGGTCGCCATGCGCGAACAGGTCATGGAGCAGCTGGCCAACGCGGTCAGCTTCGACCTGCCTGCCAAGCTCAGCGCCGGCCAGATCACGCGTGACCTCGAGCGCCAGCGCTACGAGCTGCTTTCGCGCGGCACCGCGCCCGAGCAGGTCGAGCTCAAGCTCGCCGAAGCACGCGCCGATACGACCGAATCGGCCCAGCGCCGTCTGAAGCTCTTCTTCATCCTGCAGCGCCTGGCCGAGGACATGCGCGTGGACGTGACCGAGGGCGAACTCAACGGCCGCGTGGCGATGATCGCTCGCCAGCAGAACATGCGTCCTGCCGAACTCCGCAAGGAACTCGAGCAGAGCGGCCGCATCCAGGAAGTTGCGCTCGGCATCCGCGAGGCGAAGGTCGCCGACCGCGTCATTGCGCGCGCCACGGTCACCGACGTGCCGGCCGAGGACTGGAACAAGGAAGTCGAGGCCAAGGCCTCGGCCCGCAAGGCCAGCGCCAAGAAGTGACCGTGCTCGCCCAGGGTTCCTCGGGCGCGTTCTGGATCTCGATCGTCGCCCTGCTGGTGCTGACGGTCATCGGCTTCGTCGTCGCCATGCGCGTGCGTGCGCGTGCATTCGATCGCACGGCCGCCGATGCCGAAGCGTTCGGGTTCTCGGAACTCAAGGCGCTTCGCGACAGCGGCCGCATCTCGGACGAGGAGTACGAGATCGCGGATCGTCGCCTTCGCGAGAAGGCTCGTGAGACGGTGGAACGGCTCCGCCACGAGCGGGCATCGGCCAAGCCTCCTGCCGTGCGCGGCTCGCGTCGATCGTCGTGAGCGCCCCAAGCGAGGATGGTTTCATCGGAGCGGCGGGGACTGGCGCCCGAAAGAGGCCGCTCGCTGCAGGGGCGCGCCCCATGAACCGATAGACTCGGACTGGACACACCATGAGCAACGGAAACGACCGCAAGGGCCCCGGCACCGATGGCAAGCGCACCGATGATGGTGGCTTCCGCGGTCGGCGCGTCACCACCTGCTCCTTCTGCGGCAAGACCAGCCGCGAGGTCGGCCCCATGGTCGAGGGGCCCAACGACGTCTACATCTGCACGAACTGCACGGACCTGTGCGGCAACATCTTCAAGCAGGAGAAGCGCCGGGTCTCGACCGGCAGCCAGCTCTTCTCGAGCATCCCGTCGCCGCGCTCCCTGAAGGAGTACCTCGATCAGTACGTGATCGGCCAGGACCAGGCCAAGAAGACGCTTTCGGTCGCGGTGCACAACCACTACAAGCGGCTCACGCAGGTCGGCAACGCCGACGCGCCGGTGGAGCTCGACAAGAGCAACGTGCTGCTGATCGGCTCGACCGGCACCGGCAAGACGCTGCTCGCCCGCACGCTTGCGCGCATGCTGAACGTGCCCTTCGCGATCGGCGATGCGACCACGCTCACCGAAGCCGGCTACGTCGGCGAAGACGTCGAGAACCTGCTGCTGAAGCTGCTGCAGGCGGCGGATTTCGACCTCGAGGCCGCCCAGCGCGGCATCATCTACATCGACGAGATCGACAAGATCGGCAAGACGAGCCAGAACGTGTCGATCACCCGCGACGTGAGTGGCGAGGGCGTTCAGCAGGCGCTGCTCAAGCTCCTCGAGGGCACCGTTGCGAACGTGCCCCCGCAGGGCGGCCGCAAGCACCCCGAGCAGCAGTACATCCAGCTCGACACCACGAACATCCTCTTCGTCTGCGGCGGATCGTTCGATGGCATCGAGGAGATCATCTCCAAGCGCCTCGGCCGCCGGAAGATCGGCTTCAACACCGACCCGATCGCACGCGGTTCGCAGGAAGAGCGCCAGAGCGTGCTCGGCCAGGTCATCGTGGAAGACGTGCTCGAGTTCGGCATGATTCCCGAGCTCATGGGGCGCCTGCCCCTGATCACGCCGCTGATGCCGCTTGACCGTGCCGCGCTGGTGCGGATCCTGCTCGAGCCCAAGAACGCGCTCGTGCGCCAGTACCAGCACCTCTTCAGCCTCGAGGGTGCGCAGCTCGAGTTCACCCCCGGCGCACTCGACCTGATCGCGCAGAAGGCGCTCGATCGCAACACCGGCGCCCGCGCGCTGCGTGCGGTCGTCGATGAGCTGATGCTCGACCTCATGTACGCGCTGCCGGAGCTCGACAACGCGGGCGTGACGTATTGCATCAACGAAGATGCGGTGCGTGCCGGCCGCGCCACCGTCGACAACATCCGCCGGCTCGTGCGCGAAAGCGCCTGATCGCGCACCGAGCGCCACTGCTCCCCGACCGCCCCTGACCTGCCTGCGCGCCTGTCATGCCGATCGAGCTTGCACCATCCGATCTTGCCCGCATCGCGCGGTGCTCGGCAGGCACGGCGATCGAGGATCGCTGCGCGGCCTTCGTGGCGGCGCTGTGGCCGACGCTGTCCGCCGCCGGTGCGAGCTGGGCAGGCTTCTACCTTGATCGCCCGGGCTCGCCTGATGCCGAGCGCCTGGTGCTCGGCGCTCGCGAACCCAAGCCGGCATGCAGCCCCATCGGCTTGCACGGTGCCTGCGGGCGGTGTCTGCTGTCGCGTTCGATCCTGGTCGTGCGAGACGTGTCGTCGCTCGGTGCGGGGTACGTGGCCTGCGATCCCCGAGACCGCAGCGAACTGGTCCTGCCCTGCCTGCGCGCCGATGGTTCGGCGTGGGGCGTCTTCGACCTCGACAGCTTCGACGTTGGCTGTTTCAGCGCGGCCGACGGTCGAGTGCTCTGGACGGCGCTCGCGGGCGCGGGGCTGACGACGGCCGGGCTCGCGTGGCACGGCTCGGCCCTCGGGACGGTTCCGACCGAAGTCGTCTGACGGTGTTATGGGGCGACTCGGCCCTGCGTCCCGCCGGGGTGCTCAGTCCGTCGACCAAGCCTCTTGCGGCCTGCCGGGCTTCGCCCTACACTGCGTGACTCGATTCGGAGAGCCACACCATGCCGCGCACCTGCCACTTCCTCGGTACCAAGACTCGCTCGGGCAACAAGCACACCATCCGTGGTAAGGCCAAGTACCTCGGCGGCATCGGTCTGAAGACGACCAGCATCACCAAGCGCACGTTCAAGCCGAACCTGCAGGATGTGCGTGCGGTCATCGACGGCAAGCCTGTCCGCATCAAGGCCAGCGTCAAGGCGATCCGCATGGGGCTCGTCACCAAGCCGGTGAACCGCAGCCGCACCTGGACCGCCAAGCAGAAGGCCTCGAAGGCCTGAGCGGGCCCTCGGTCGCGAACCCAACTTCGGTTGCGTTGGTGAGCCTCCTGTCAAGGGGTGGAAGCCACATTTCAGTGCGAAAAAT
>JASGCG010000211.1 GCA_030054235.1 Bacteroidia bacterium | reverse complement strand
GCGGAACGAGGAAGCGCCCGGCTTCGACGGCTGCCTGCTTGCCTGTGCCAAGCAGCACGCTGACCTCCGAGGGCATGGGCGTACAGAGGGCCCAGTCCGGGCGCTGCGACATCCTGCAGTCATGGCTGTTGACCACCGCGCCCCCGACCAGGTTCATCTGCACGAACCAGGACCATGCGTTGGCTGCCCATGGTTCGCCATCCAGCCTGGTGTCGCCTGCGGCCCTCACCGCCGAAAGGCAGTCGAAGAGCGGGCCGCAGGTCTGTTCGGCGTATCCGAATCCCTCCATGAAAGCACCATCGGCACCTTGCGCCGCGATGGAACGTCCAAGGTTCTCGATGGCCAAGTCGTAGGCGGGCATGAGCGCCGGGTCAGCGAGGTGGATGCACGCTCGGGCAAGCGCAACGCTGGGCTCGATCCACTGGTTGCTGGCAACGTCCTTGCCCTTGACATACCACGGCCGCGCGTCCGCCCAATCGCTGACGATCCGCTCGACCTCAGCGCGCAGGGTCGCATCCAGGCGTGCCCTGAGCGCCGGGGGCACGCGATCACCCATCAAGCCGACCATGTCCACGATGCCGCCGATGCCCCACGCCGTGGCGAGCCACACGCCGTCGCCACCGGCCGGGAGAGCGATGGAGTCGTCGGTCAGCGACCAGCCGGGACGCTGGAACGGCACACGTTCCGCGAATGCCGACAGCATGTCAATCGCCTTTGCGGTGATCGCGCTGTCACCACGCCATGCCGAGAGCAGCGCCAGTTCGACTCCCTTCGTGCGGAGCACATCGGCCTGGGCCACATCGGCCGATGCCAGCGCGAAGGCCGCACGGTTGCGCCGCATCGATGAAGCCCGTGAGTCCAGCTGCGATGGCGCGATGTCCTCCACGCTCCGCGGCTGCCGGTAGAGCGACGGCGGCATCGCAAGGGTGGTGCCGGATGTGGACTCGAGCTTCAGCAGCAACTCGACCGTAGCCATGGCATTTCGTGATGACGCCAGGACGCCGGGCCATGGGCCCGGCCAGCGGCCAAGCGGGCCTTGACACGCGGGGTAACGGCGCGATGGCAACGCATCCAGCGCACGCTGTGCGCTTGCGCGGATCCGTGCGGTGGTGCCATCGGCCTCCTGAGCGCCTGCGAAGTGCCCAGCCAGGGACGAAAGGAGGACGAAGGCGCTGAGGATGCGGCGAGGCATGTCCTGATCTTATTGCCGTGAACCTGTGCGGGTTCACGGCGGTAGCATCGGCTCCGTGAAGATCCTCGTCACCGGAGCCACAGGATTCATCGGCACTCAGCTCTGCGAGCGACTGCGCCGCGATGGCCACGAGGTCACGGGCCTTGATCTCTGGCTTCCGTCGGCAAGCCAGCGGCTCGCTGACTTCGTGCGCGGCGACATCCGCGACCCGGATGCCGTCAGGCGCGCGCTGAAGGGCTGTGACGCGGTGTTCTCGCTCGCTGCGGCCCATCACGACTTCGGAATCACGGAGGCCACCTATTTCGATGTCAACGAACGTGGATCCCAGGTCATCTGCGACGCGTGCGATGAGGTCGGCATCCGGCGGCTCTGCTGGTACTCCAGCTGTGCGGTCTACGGCGATTGCCCTGCACCCCGCCATGAGGCGGCGATCCCACGTCCCAACAACCACTACGGCGCCTCGAAGCTTGCCGGAGAACGGGTCTTCAAGGCTTGGACTGAGCGTGGCGAGGGCCGATCCGCACTCGTGATCCGGCCCACCATCACCTTCGGCCCGGGCAACGTGGCGAACATGTACTCGCTGATCAAGCAGGTCGCGAGCGGACGGTTTGTGATCGCAGGCGCGGCATCCAACTACAAGAGCCTCAGCTACGTCGAGAACCTCGTTGATGCAACGATGCATCTCTGGCACCGTGGCTTCGACGGGATGGCCCTCTACAACTTCGTCGAGAAGCCCGACCTGCGGAGCCGCGAGATCGCCCAAGCGGTTGCCGATGCGCTCGGCAAGCCACGTGCCGGCATCACCCTGCCGGTCCCCGTCGTGCTCGCCCTCTCCCTCCCCTTCGATCTCTTCACGTCCCTGACGGGCAAGGACCTTGGGATCAGTTCCATGCGGGTCCGAAAGCTCTTTCTCTGGGAGACGCGTTTCGAGGCTGACCGCATCGCCGAGGCGGGTTTCCGCAGCGCCGTGCCGGTCCGCGAGGGCATCAGGCGCATGGTCGAGTGGTGGCGCAGCGCTGGCAGCGACGGCAAGCCGGTCTGGCGCCAGCCTCCGGCCGACGTCCAGCGATTCCCGGCCTGAGACGTCAGCCGATCCTTCGTCCCTGCCCGAGAAGTTCACCGATGGTGCACCACGTCCGTGAGCGCAGCAGGCGCTGCCACCGAGGGCCGCAGGCCGCCAGGTTGGTGTAGTGCCGAAGCTCATGGGATCGCCTCGCGCAGCGCACACGAGGCTGGCCTGCATCGATCTCCCACGGGTGGATGTAGAAGACGAAGGGCCTTCCCTGGGAGAGGATGCGCTGGACACCCCACTGGAACACCGGATACGGGAAGAGCCGGAACCAGGCTCCACCGCCCCACGGGATGTCGCGGCCCATCAGGCGGAGCGAACTGACGCAGACTTCGTCGAGCCCCGGGCGCGGCTGGTAAGCACAGCGTCCGCTCGGGGCATTGGTGAGCCGGCCGTAGCGGTCATGCGCCACCACGGGGAAGCTCGAACTGTCGTAGGAGTGCCCCTCCTCGGCGAGCACATCGAGCGCCCAGTCGGTGATGGAGAAGTTCGGGGCGCGGTAGCCGAGCACCGGCGTGCCAGTGATTCCCTCAAGGATGCCCTTGGCACGACGGATGTCCTCGCGAAAGCGATCCGGTCCGATCTCGTAGATCAGTTCATGACCGTAGCCATGGCTCGCCACCTCGTGGCCCGCAGCGGCGATCCGCCGCACCAGATCAGGGTGACGCTCGGCCACCCAACCGAGCACGAAGCACGTCGACCGTGCGCCCGCCTCGGCCATCATGTCCAGCATGCGATCCGTATTGATGACCACGCGACGGTCTCGCGATTCCCATGTGTCTCGCGGGATCGATCCAGCCAGATTCTGGACCTGGAACCAGTCCTCGACGTCGATCGACATCGCCGCACGAGCCGGCAAGTCGATCCTCGGAAGCAATGACTGGGGCGCGGCCATCAGAGCATCCGGTGGCCGCGCGCCCTGAACTCGGCCACGCTGCGGGGGTCGGGGAACCTGTAATACGAGCCTGCGGCGACATCCATCGGCGTCGAGGTTGGACGACGGCCCGTGACAGCGTCGAACCGCAGAAGGGCCTCGATCATGAGCGCAGCTCCGGCACGCTTGGTCCCGATGATGACGCGATCCAGCGAATCGTTGGGCTGCAACGGGAAGTCCAGGGTGGCGATGACGCCGCCCGCGTCGAGTCGCTCGGCCATCTCGTGAATCGTCACGGTCGCGCATGGCTCACCTGCCCGCATCTGCCAGAAGGTGGGCATCATGCCACGATACTGCGGCAGCCGGCCACTGTGGATGTTGATGCAGCCCAGCCGCGGGGCCGCCAGCAGCGGAGCACGGAAGACCTCGGGTGCTGCCACGCTGACGATCACGTCCACGTCAGCAGCGCTGATGGAGCGTACGAAGTCCGGATCGTTCACGGTCGTCGTCGGCACGACCGGGAAACCCGCGGTGCGCGCAAGCGAAGCGATCGAGGCCCCCGAGACCTTCGCACGGACCCACCGCGCGAGCAGACGCATGAAGTCAACGGTCCCGTAGAACCTCCGGATCCGCTGGGCAGTGCGATGCAGGGGTTCGTGGAACGCCCGGGACACCGTGACGCCCACGATCTCGATCCTGTCGCGCGGAACGGAAGCGAAGAAGACCTCGAAGAAGCGGACCACATACAGCGGGTCATCCTCCGTGATCACATGGACGCGCAGTGGACGGCTCGGCATCAGGGCACCTCCTCCGCTGCTCGGTCGATCACGCGCAGGTACTCGCGCGCAGCGGCTTGGATCGTGTAGCGCTCCTCCATGAGGC
>JASGCG010000210.1 GCA_030054235.1 Bacteroidia bacterium | reverse complement strand
CTTGGCCGCACACGCCCGTGCATGCTGGCGAGGTTCACGGCCGGCACACCGAGCGACTTCTGGTCGCCCAGCGTGTGGCAGTTCACGCAGCTTGCGCCGTCCGTGCCCACGATCGCCTTGCCGGCTTCGACGGCCTCTTCGCTGTACGAAGGCTGCGTGTCGGCACCGACGGCAGGATCGGCGGCGGTGAAGTGCGCCGCGAGGTGCGACACGTTGTCACCGCCATACGCCGGCATGCGCGTGTTCATGTAGGGCCGCACGCGTTCGGTGCCGGACAGCATGCGTTCGATGGCCGCGGTCTGGAGCTTCGCGCCCACACCGGTCAGCGACGGCGGAAGGCGCCCTTCATCGCCAAGGTCAACGTCGCACGTGAAGAGCGCATCGCGGTCCGGTCCCACACCGCCAACACCATCGCGGCTGTGGCAGGCGATGCAGTTCATGCGGTCCATCGTGTGCACGATCGCCTGCTTGGGTGCAAGCGGCCGTTCGAGCGCGGCGTGATTGGCAACGAGCGTCCGCAGGAGAGAGCGCTGGGCCTCGTCGAAGCCATACTGCGGAGCGGCGGCGGGAACCGCGTCAGCCAGGCATCCTTCGGGAGCATCGAGTTCGGCCAGCGGCTTGGCCTTGAGGGTCGCGACGGACGGCTCGTGGCAGTTCGCGCAACCAAGCGCAGACCACTTGGATTTGCCCACGGCCAGCAGCGCCTCGTCCGGGCGATCGGTCGCAGGGCCGGGCGTGAAGCGGACGACCCGTGTCGTGAAGGCCGATGAAGGCACATCGCCGCGCGGTGTACCCGGGCCGTTCCACTGCAGGCGCAGGTCGGCATCACCGGCCGCCTCGAAGAAGGTCACCATCAACGCGTGCGCACCTTGGGTGAGTTCGAGCGTGACCGACTTGTAGCCGCTGCCGTGGATCCCGCCATGGTCAATCACCTGCTTGCCATCGATCCAGAGCGCTGAACCGTCGTCACTGGCCAGATGGAAGGTCCACCGGCCCGACTGCGGGATCTCGATCGACCCGGTGAAGCGCAGCGCATACGCATCGTGCCGAGCATCATCAGGCAGCGCGATGCGATCCATCGGGAAGGTGCGCAGCGCGACGGCTTGGGCGTCGGGCCCCGTGCCATCGAAAGCGCCCTCGAAGTACTCGCACTGCAGCCCGATGCCGGTCGACACGGTCGGTGCATCAAGGCTGCCTGACTGCGCGCGCAGAAGCCACGCGGCAATGTCGCGCGACTCGTCGCGCGTGAGCATCATGCCCGGCATGTGCCCGCCGGGCCTGGCCTTGAGCGGGTCCTGCAAGAAGTCCGTGAGCGCAGCGAGCGACGTCTTGCGCGCCAGCTGCACCGCATCAAGCTCATTGCCGTGGCAGGCCAGGCAGCCGACGGTCTCGTAGAGCCGCTTACCGCGCGTGAGCGACGCCTCGCCGACCGAGACGGGTTCGGAGGCGAACTGGCCACGCGTCGAGAGCCACGCGGCGATCGCGACGGCCGTGCGCTCGCGCGACTCCTTGTCCAGGCCGTGCATGAGGTCGGGCATGCGCGATCCGAGTTGGCCGACATGCGTGCCCTTGGCGATGAACTCCGCCATCCACGGCCCGTACGCCCGCGACCCAACCTCGTCCATCGTCGGCGCGCCCATCGGCCGAAGGCGGTCGATCGTGGCGGTGGGTGCAGCGTGGCACGCCGTGCAGTTGGCCTTGGAGGCGAGCGATTCGGCGGCGACGTCGGACCACTCGACGTTGGACGATGAGCCTGGTCCGCAGGCCGCGAGCATCACGGGGAGCGAACCGAGCAGTGCGATCGTTCGGCCGAGCGTCATGGGGAGCAGCGTACGCCCGCGGCTAGGCTGTGCGCATGGACCAATCGACGATCGATGAGCCGGAGTCGAAGGAGAGCCGCCCCGCGTGGCGCGAGGACGGACCGTTCGCGGGCGGTGGATGGGGCGTGATGCGCGTGGCGCTTGCGGTCATCGTCGGTTACCTGATCATGGCGATGCTCGTCATGAGCACGATGTTCCTGGCCGTGCAGGCCATGGACCTCGATGCGATCTTCGAGCAGGGTTTCTGGAAGTCCACCTCGCGCTGGAACACCATCGCCGTGATGATCAGCCTGCTGAGTGCGGTCGCGGGTGGCGCCGTCTGCGAGCGCATCGCACGAAACAAGATGGGCATCCGTCTCCTGGCGATCGTCTTCGTCGTGGCGACCGTGGGCTCGCTCGTCACCGTGCTGCGCGCGGGGCCGGATCCCGAGCCCGTGCCGCGACCATCCACCGAAGCGATCGTGGCCGCTGCCGCCGAGGCAAAGCAGTTGCCGACCCTCTACGCCATGATCCAGGCCGGCAAGCATGCGCGCGAACCGAACTGGATGAAGGTTGCCAATCCTGCGTGCGGGCTTGCCGGTGCGTTGCTGGGCGCGATGCTCGCGCGCCGCCAGCTCCCGAGTCGCTGAAGCCGCTGGACAGGATTCGTGACCGATGGGCACCATGTCCCGTCGCGCATCACCGACAGCCATCGATCACGATGGCTCGCCCTCATGCCGCTCGGCGGCGCGGCGATCCCTGTTCACGCCCGCTCGGGTGCGCTGAACCGTCCGCTCTGCGAGAGGAAGGTGCGCGGGTTGTCGTAACTGACCTTGCGGATCGTCTCGAGCAGGTGCCCGCGGCGGCGCAGCTCGTCCTGGCACTTGGGTACGGCCAGCGGATCGCTCACGCCCCAGTCACCGGCCGAGTTGATCCAGAGCCGGTCGGTGCCATGCATCTCGAAGATGTCGGCGGCGCGCTGCGGCGTGCACTTCGTGTCGGGGTAGAGCGTCATGCCCGCCCAGAAGCCCCGGTCGAGCACTGCGCGCACCGTGTGCTCCTCGACATGGTCGATGAGCACGCGCCCGGGGTCGGCACCTTGGTTGCGCAGGGCATCCATGATCAGGTGCGTGCCCTTGAGCTTGTCCTCCAGATGCGGCGTGTGCACCAGGATCAGCAGGTTGTGCTTCATCGCGAGCGCGATGTGCTCCTCGAGCACCGTCATCTCGTTGCGCGAGTTCTTGTTGAGCCCGATCTCGCCGATGCCCAGGACCGTCTTGCACTCGAGGAACGTCGGGATGATCGACAGCACTTCACGCGCAAGACCCACGTCCTCGCTTTCCTTCGGATTGATGCAGAGCCACGTGTGGTGACGGATCCCGAACTGCGCAGCCCGCCGCGGCTCGAAGTCGGTCAGCATCCTGAAGTAGTCGTGGAATCCTTGCGCCGTCGAACGGTCGTAGCCGGCCCAGAAGGCAGGCTCGGTGATCGCCACGCAGCCGGCCAGCGCCATCCGCTGGTAGTCGTCGGTGGTGCGGCTCACCATGTGCACGTGCGGATCGATGTACATCAGCGGTGCTCCTTGGCATCGATCGGCATTGCGCCGAGCGCACCCTTCATCGGTGCGTGCGCGATCGGCTCGGTGGAGCGATCGCTCCAGAGCTCGAGCACCCGGCGTGCACGGTCGGGTTGGCCGTCGAGCACCAGCCCCAGCGCCGTGGTCAGCGCCTGCACGCGGAAGTCGCCGCCGCCCGGTTCGCTGGCGCGGTCGAAGCGATCGAGAAACGCAGCCAGATCGAGCACCTTGGCGCGGTGCTCGAGGAAGTACAGGTCGGCCACGGCCTGCTTGGTGAGGGGAGTGCCCATGGGCGCGGATGGTAGGCCGCACCGCCGCACACCGCGGCGTCAGCCCTGCGACTCAAGGAGTTCGTTCGCAGCCGCGGTCATCGCGACGCGATCGATCTCGTGCACCTCGACGGGGTGGCCGATGTCGCGCATGAGCGTGATCGAGAGCGTGCCGCCCAAGTGCTCGCGGAACTCTTCGAGCCCGCGCAGGAGATCATCCACCGAGGCGAGCATGGGGTGCGAGCGGGCCAGACCGAGGTTCGCCAGCATGCGCAGGATGCGCGCCGCGGGCTCGGCGCCCAGCAGCCCGATCCGTTGTGCATACACCGTGTCGAGTGCGAGACCGATGCCCACCGCCTCGCCGTGCGGCAGC
>JASGCG010000209.1 GCA_030054235.1 Bacteroidia bacterium | reverse complement strand
GCACAAGGTCACGATCATCCCGCGCGGCCAGGCGATGGGCGTCACCTTCAGCCTTCCCGAGAAGGACCGTTACGGCTACAGCCGTCGCTTCATGGAGGCGACCATGCGCGTGCTCTGCGCGGGCCGCCTGGCCGAGGGCCGCCACACCGGCGACATCTCGTCGGGAGCGGGCATGGACATCCAGATGGTCACCGCCTACGCGCGGGCCATGGTCCTCAAGTGGGGCATGAGCGACCGACTGGGCTTCGTCAACTACTCCGGCGAGGACAGCCGCGAGATGTACATCCCCGAGAAGGACTACTCGCCCGAGACCGCGCGCATCATCGACGAGGAGATCCGCCGTATCAGCGACGAGGCCTACGACGAGGCGCGACGCATGGTCGAGCAGCACTGGACCGCAATCGATGCCGTGGCGCAGGCGCTCCTCAAGTACGAGACCCTCACGCGCGACGAGGTCGAGAAGCTCATGCGCGGCGAGAAGCTCGAGAAGAGCACGGTCAGTGATTTGCTGCAGCGCGAGTTCGCGGCCGCCAAGCCAGCCCCCGCGCCGGCCGCAGGCCCCGATGCCGAGCCGCCTACGGGCGCCCTGCCTTCGCCGGCCTGAGTGACGGCTTCAGGCTGGCCATCGCGAAGGCGCATCGAGCACGGCAAAGACCTTGAGCGGCGTGCTGCCGCCCGAGCGCAGCACGACCGACCGTTCAGGCACGCCCAGTGCCTCGGCGAGCATGGCCGCGACTGCGGTGTTCGCCTTGCCGCCCTCGGGCGGTGCAGCGACGCAGACCTTTAGCCGATCGCCCAGCGCCCCCGCCAATCGATCACGGCTCGAACCGGGCACCGCCTTCACACGCACGCGGAGCTCGCCGCTGGCGCGGTCGATCCATGGCGGATCCGCCGCAGGATGGCGCTGCGACTCAGCCATCGGCCGGCTTCTTCGGAGGCAGCAACCGCTTGGTCCGCAGCAGGTGGTGGTAGTGCTGGGCATACCGGTGTGCTTCGTCGCGGATCGCCTGGCAAAGCTTGAGCCCGGCGTTCTCGCGACCCAGCCGCACGGGCTCGGCGCGCCCCGGGACATGGATCAACTCCTCGCGCTTGGCCAGGCTGATCACCATCGGCGGCTTGCGGTCCATCTGCGCGAACGCCTCGAGCGCCGCGTTGAGCTGGCCGATGCCGCCGTCGATCAGCACCACATCGGGATAGAGCTCGTGCCCCTTGCCTGCCTCGCGGTAGCGGCGGCTCACGACTTCCTGCAGCGCCCG
Source organism: Bacteroidia bacterium (assembly GCA_030054235.1). Classification (GTDB taxonomy): domain Bacteria; phylum Planctomycetota; class Phycisphaerae; order Phycisphaerales; family SM1A02; genus SYIB01. Next base: position 2,765 of record JASGCG010000209.1, on the reverse strand, counting down.
GTAGTCGTTGTTCTCGACGCTGCGCACGCGGAACCGGCGGTAGGCCTCCTTGAACGGGCGGCCGTCGATGAAGCAGACCTTGCTGCCGACGGTCTCCTCTCCGGCCAGGTGCGCGATGTCGAAGCCCTCGATGCAGCGGATCGACTCGAGCCCGAGCGTGCGCGCCAGGCTTCGGGTCATCGCCAAGGGATCGCCGCTGAACATCGTGACTTCAGGCTGCCAGTCGTACTCGCCCTCGTCACCGCGCGTCTCGCGATCGTCGAGCCGCTCGATCGCTCGGAGCTGGTCGCGCAGCACGGCCGCTCGCTCGAAGTCGAGCGCGGCGCTCGCTTGTTCCATCTCCGCGCGCAGTTCCCGCAGCATCGCACTGCGCTTGCTCGAGAGAAAGCGCAGGAACCGGTCGATGTCCGCCCGGTAGGCCTCGGGCGAGATGCGGTTGGCGCAGGGCGCCGTGCACTGATGGATGTCATGCAGCAGGCACGGCCTGAACGATGCGTTCGCAGGGTTCGAGGCCTCGATCGTGAGTTCGCAGGTGCGGTACTTGAAGACCCGCTGCAGGACCTGCACCGCGTGGCGCAGCGAGCCGCTGCTCGTGAAGGGGCCGAACACGCGCGCACCACGGAACTGCGGCGCAGCCGGATCGCGCGTGATGAAGACCCCGGGGAAGTCATCGCGCATCGTGACCGCGAGGTACGGGAACGTCTTGTCGTCCGTCATCCGGTCGTTGAAGTGCGGATGAAGGTCCTTGATGAGGCGGCTCTCCATGAGCAGCGCCTCCCACTCCCCCTCGCACGGAATCGTGTCGAGGTCGTGGATCAGGTCGAGCATGGGATGCTTGCGCGGACCCAAGTCGGCGCTGGGCACGAAATAGCTGGCCACTCGGTTGGGCAGGATGCCGGCCTTTCCCACGTAGATCACCCGACCCTCGGCATCCTTCATGAGGTAGACGCCAGCGACCTTGGGCAGGGTCCGGGCCTTCGCCAGGAGGGCCGCCAGCCGCTCCGCCCGGGGCAGCCCCATGAATCCTGACGACCCCGGCTCGGCAGGGCCGCTGGGCCCATCCTGAGCCGAAGTTGGGGGTTCCGGAGCGGTCATCTTTGTCCCAAATCGCTGTCCAGAGGCAACAATCGCGCTAGAGTATGCGTCTCACGAGGGACATGACGTCCCTCGACGATCGTTCGCGTCGAACACAGATCCGTTTCACCAACCCTAGGAGTTGACCATGACCAAGTTCTCGATCGCTGCCCTCGCCCTCGTTGGCCTCTTCGCTGCCTGCGAAACCACCAAGACCGCGGCCCCCGGCGCCGTCGGCGCCAAGAGCGAATGCTGCTCGAAGGATGCCAAGGCGTGCTGCAAGGACGCCGCTGCTGCTCCTGGCGCCGTCGCTGAGAAGGCCGAATGCAGCAAGAGCTGCGACAAGGCTGCCACCTGCCCGATGACCGGCAACGCCGCCCCCGGCGCGGTCAGCGAGAAGAAGGCTGACTGCAGCAAGAGCTGCACCGAAAAGGCTGCCTGCCCCGCCACCGCCGCCCCCGGCGCGGTCAGCGAGAAGAAGGCCGACGGCTGCTGCAAGAAGGCTTGCCCCGCCACCCAGGGCTGAGCCAGCTCGGGAGTTCGCTCCCGCGCAACTGAACGATCCATCGGCCCCGCCTCGTGCGGGGCCGATGTGTTTTTGCGCCGGGACCGTCGGCCGCACCTCCGTACCATCCCCGCCCATGGCGACCTATCTCCTGCGTGGCGGACGGATCATCGACCCGGCCTCGGGCCTTGATGCGACCGGCGACCTGCTCATCGACGGCACCGCGATCCGCGAGCGCTCGACGAGCCGCATCACGCCGCCAGCCGGCGCCACGGTGATTGATTGCGAGGGCTGCATCGTCGCGCCGGGCCTCATCGATCCGCACGTGCACCTGCGCGAGCCGGGCCAGGAGCACAAGGAGACGATTCTGAGCGGCGCCTCCTCGGCCATCGAGGGCGGCTTCACCACCGTCTGCTGCATGCCCAACACGACGCCGGCGCTCGACCTGCCGAGCCTGGTCGACTTCGTTCGGCTGAAGGCGCAGGAAGCCGGCAAGGCGCGCGTGTTCACCGTCGGCGCTGCGACCGTGGGCCGCAAGGGTGAGGAACTCGCACCGATGGGCGCGATGGCCAAGGCCGGCGCGGTCGCCTTCAGCGACGACGGCGACTGCATCGAGAGCGCAGCGATGATGCACAAGGTGCTGTTGACCTGCGCAGCGCTCGGCAAGGCGTTCATGCAGCACTGCCAGGATGCCTCGCTCACCAAGGGCGGCGTCATGAATGCCGGCGCCGTCGCCGCGCGGCTGGGGCTTGGCGGCTGGCCGGCGGTCGCCGAGGAAGTCATCATCGAGCGCGACGTTCGGCTGAATGCGCGCGTGGGCGCCATGTACCACGCGCAGCACCTCTCCAGCGGCGGCAGCGTGGAGATCATCAAGCGCGCGCGCGATGCCGGGCAGCGCGTGACCGGCGAGGTGAGCCCCCACCACCTCCTGCTCACGGATGACCTCTGCGAGGGCTACAACACGCAGGCGAAGATGAATCCCCCGCTGCGCACGGCCAGCGACGTGCAGGCGCTGCGGCAGGCCGTGGCCGACGGGATCATCACCGTGCTCGGCACCGATCATGCGCCGCACGCGGTCGCCGAGAAGGCGCGTGACTTCACGGCCGCACCGTTCGGCATCATCGGGCTCGAGTGCGCGCTGCCGCTCTATGCGAAGGCGCTCGTGGAGTCCGGCGCCATCGATTGG
>JASGCG010000208.1 GCA_030054235.1 Bacteroidia bacterium | reverse complement strand
CCACGAGCGCACATCGAGTCCATCGATCGCCAGGTCGCCGGAATGGTGCTGGCGAAGACCGAGCATGCACTCGAGCACCACGCCAGCCTCGGTGCCGCGCGAACCCAGCAAGGCGACGCGCTCCCCGGGCACTACGGCAAGATCGAGCGGATCCATGACGCCGCGCGAGGCCGGCCGGCTGCAGACAAGCCCGCGTGCAGCGATGGTCGCTCCGGCTGCGTCAGGACGCATGACCTGGCCGCCGCGACGCTCGATCGGGAGGTCCACGAGGTATCCGAGCTTGTCGACCGCAGCGACGGCGTCGTACCAGGCCTCGAACTGCTTGCCGAGCTTGGAGATCGACGCCACGATCGCCGACACGATGATCTCGCTGGCAACGAGCTGCCCCAGCGTGAGCTGCTGGTTGAGGACGAGCCATCCACCGAGCACCAGCAGCAACGTCGCCGCGATGGCTTCAAGGGCCAGGAGCGCAGCGATTTGGCGGATCAGCACACGGAAGTGCTCGCGCCGGGCGCCGAGATAGTCACGCATCAGTGCATCGGCCCGCGCATGGGCGAGCGAGAGGCCGGCTCCGACCATGAAGGTGCGGGGATGCCGCGCCAATTCCTCCATCCAGCCGACCACCTCGTACTTGCAGCGGGACTCATGCACGCCCGTGCGCACGGCGCCGCGGCCGAGCACCAGCACGATCACGGCCACGGCCAGTACGACGAAGATCGAGAAGGCCAGCAGGAACGGGTGGTAGAAGGCCAGCACCGTGAGCCCGATCGCGGCGCTGAGGACGAGGTTGATCCCGTTCAGGAGGATCATGCTGGTGCTCTTCTGCACCGTCACGACATCGAGGAAGCGATTCACCAACTCAGGCGCATGCACGCCATCGAGCGAGGACAGATCGACGCGCGGAAGCCGACGCGAAAGGTCGGTGGCCAACCGCACGAAGATGCGTCGCTGGATGACTTCAGCGACCACGTATTGCAACCCACGCAGCATGGCTGCGACGGCGAGGCAGGCCAGCAGGACGACCGCCAGCGCGATCAGTCCTTGGAGGAACGGGCCGCTCTGGGCTCCGAAGCTCAGGTTGCTGACGAAGGCGCTGATCGCCAGCGGAAGCGCCAGGTAGAGCAAGCCCGTGATGGCACTGAAGACGGCGATGCTCCAGAGTTCCGGCGTCTCGGGTCGCATGAGCGCCAGCAGCCTGCGGATCGGTGAGATCTGCGGGTGCCCAGCATGCGACTGTCCGGCATGCTCTTCGGCATGAGCGAGACCAGCCACACCTTCGGCTGGTCGCTCCAGATGCACGATCGCCACATCCACCTCGGCGTCCGGCGAGGATGCCCCTAGCCATGACGCCAGATCAGACCTTGAGACCGGCGCCGCATCGTCTTCAGGGGCATCGCTCGACCAGACGCGTGCACGAAGCAGGCCGTGACGACGGATGAGCAGCCAGCGCTCGCGCTGCGCATCCCACGCCACGATGGGTGTTTCGTTCGAGGCGAGCCAGACGGCATCAGCCACGCGCATGCGGCGCAGCCAGCATGCAAGCCCATGCCCCCGAGCGCTGGACTCGAGATGGTCCAGAGGTGGCCCGTCGGCTTGAGCATGGTCGGAGGCCCCGGACGGCCTGACAAGGGCATCGTGATGAACCATCACGCAGCCGAGCTGACGCGCCAATTCGTCCATCAGGGTCGGCAGAGCGACGATGGCGACGTGGTGCGTCATCAAGGGTTCCAAGGTCGGGCTGCGTGGCGCCTGAACGACTGCCGGCAGGTTCGAGTTCGGCGCTGACGCAGATTCGTTCGGGTCGACTCACTGGTTCACACCATCATTCCGCCAGAAAGGATCGTCCATCTCGCCAGGCCGTGGATTCCTTGCAAGTTCATGATTGCACGGGGCTTGTGCTTGCTCTTCATCCCAGTGGTGGCACGGTTCGCCGTCCCGTGAGCCGTTCCCGGGGCACCTCCATCCATCCCGTTTCGAGAGAGGAAAAGCATGACTTCACGTCCACGAGCGTTGCTCGTGGTGGCAACATCCCTCGTTGCCGCCGCCAGTGCGCAAGCCGCCATCGTCGGCTCGGTCTCCAACTTCGCATGGATCCGCAACGGCGTTGCGCTCGACGAGCGGAACGCACTGTGCAGCGCGTTGCTCCCGGAGTTCTACCGAGCGTTCACGCCTGAAGCCGGCGGCTATGCGGCCTTCAGCGTCGACCTGGGCGAGAACTCCCTCTCCATCATGTCCGACATCTCGGGCATCCCGCAGATCTCGCTGGGTGGCACGCAGACGATTCGCGTGATCCTGCCAACGGATGTCCTCATCGATTCCTTCACGCTCGTCGGCGTGACATCGGTCTCCGGCTTCAACCAGGAAGACCTGCAGTTCGAGGGGCGCACACTGCTGGTGCGCATGAACGGCAACACGTTCGCCAACGGCGGCGGGCGCATCGACATGACCTTCAGCTACGTGCCGGCCCCCGGCGCGATGGCACTGCTGGTTATCGCGCGATGTGTCGGCCAACGGCGACGCGCGACCGCGGCGTGATCCACATCACCCCAACCAAGGGGCCGTCCACAAGTCATCCTTGTGGGCGGTCTCCGCGTCATCACTGGCAACGGTTCGTAGGGCGAGCATCGCCTGAACGGATCGCCTGTACGTTTCATCGACTCGCTGAAAATGAAGCTTTTTATGGGAAAGCAGCCAGAGGTTCAGGAAAGCAAGCGATGACTTGTCGAATTCCGATGGAATTTTTTTGGATCGCCGGAACCTAGCTGCATCTTCCGCCGAGTTCCCGTTTCGTTTCGGGGCACCCACGACAGTCCGAAAATTCTGGAGAGGAAAAGATCATGCGCTTGTTCGCTTTTGCTTGTTCGCTTGTCGCTGCAGCGTTTGCTGCGACGCCTGCTTCCGGGGCCATCGTTGGCTCCACCAGCACGTTGAACTGGACCATCGGCGGGAGCCAGGCCGACTCCCGCTCCTTCCTCGTGAGCGCGCTGCTTCCGGAGTACTACCGCGCAGACACCTTTTCCGGCGGCTATCAGGCGCTTCTGGTGGACCTGCGGGAGGACGGCTTGGCTCTGACCGCCGATTTCGCTGGCGCCCCCGTTGCGACCTTTGCTCCCGGGACCGTCATTCGCATCGAGCTTCCCGAGAGCGTTGACATCACGGCCTTCACCGTGACCACACTGACTCAGTCCAGCGGATTGACCAACGCGAACCTGACCTATGCCGGTCGCGTGCTCGAGATCGACATGAGCAACCTGCAATTCTCACAGCCGGGCGGACGGGCTGATCTCGTTTTCTCCTTCGTTCCCTCACCGGGCGCCGTCAGCCTGATTCTGGCGGCTGGCCGAGTTTTGAATCTCGGGCGAAGCCGGAACTGAGATCGAGCCAGTCGCGGCCGCCGCAAGGGGCCGACAGATGATTGATTGTTGGAGAAGGGAATTGCGCGCCCCCGGGCGGCCCCCTACAAAGGGCCGTCCGGGGGCGTGATCGTGTTAAGCCGGGCGGACGCTTCTGCCGTATCTTGAATCATCTATCCTTGTCTCGCCGCGGACAATCGGCGGGCCGCCGAACCACCGAACAACACTCCGAGTTGGAGGATCCATGTACGGAAAGCAGACTGAACGCGCCATTGGGGCCCTGAGTCGACTCGCTGAAGTATGGGACGGCGGCACGACCCGCCTGTCCGCGATGCAGATCGCCGAACAGCGCGGACTGCCCGCGCCAATGGTGGCCAAGATCCTCTCGACGCTCTCGCAGGCTGGCATCGTCGCTGGCTCGCCGGGCCCCGGTGGCGGCTACGCGCTCGCGCGTCCCCCTGCCGAGATCACGCTCAAGCAGGTCCACGCGCTCTTCGAACGCGAGAACCACAGTCACATCTGCCCGTTCGGTGGCGGCGTGTGCGGCGTCGGCGACCCGTGCGCCCTCCACGACAGCCTGGTCGGCATGCAGAAGGACATCACTCGCTTCCTGCACATCACGACGTTCGAGATCTTCCGGGCAGCCGCGCAGGACCAAGGACTGAAGCCAACCGCGCGATC
>JASGCG010000207.1 GCA_030054235.1 Bacteroidia bacterium | reverse complement strand
CGAGCAAGTGCCGGCGAAGGTGGTCTTCCTTACCGACGGCGCCACGCGGGCAGCGCGGATCGGAGGCATGACGATCCAGTTGCGCCGCACGACTCCCCGGAACATGGCGACGGCGGGACGCCTGAGCGGGCTCCTGATCCAGGCATTTCGCTCGATCGGCACCCGGCACATCACGCCCCAGCGGATCGCGCACCTCAAGCGCTCGATCCCGGCTGCCGAGCGGCGGGCGCTCCTCAAGGATCTGCGCTTCGCGCCGGCATGGATGCACCCGATGTTCCGCGAACTGGCGGGAGACGGCCGGTGAGGATCTCCTTCCTCGAGCTTCCGGAATCGGAGCGGCGTCTGTACATCGAGGAGGCAGCGTCGCGCCGCGGGGTGTCCGCCGTCATCATCGAGAAGGACTTCTGGGTGTCCTGGATGCTCGCGGTGCTCTTTAGGGGCGAATTGGCCGGGAGCCTCGTTTTCAAGGGTGGGACTTCGCTCTCGAAGGTCTTCGGTGCGATCGACCGGTTCTCGGAGGACATCGACCTCTCGCTGGCGCCTGTGTTCGTGGGCATCGATGCGCCCGGCGAAGACTCGAGCCGGACGAAGCTCGATCGCTGGATGCACGACGCGCAGGAGGCGTGTGCGGTCACGCTGCGACGGAAGGTCAAGCCGCTCCTCGATCGGGAGATCACGCGGGCACTGGGCACCTCGGCAAGGGCCGATGCCCTTGAGCCCGCCATGGGCGACAGCGCAGAGACGAACCTGCTGTTTCACTACCCGTCGGTCCTTCCCGTCGGCTTCGGGTACATCCGGCGCTCCGTCAAGCTCGAGTTCGGATCGCTGACTGATCAGCAGCCGCATGGGGTCCATGCGGTTCGACCGTGGATCGCCGAGAGCATTCCCGACGCCTTCGCCGACTGGAACTGCATCGTCGTGGCGCTCGAAGCCGAGCGTACGTTCTGGGAAAAGGCGACCATCCTGCATGCGGAGCATCACCGCCCGCAGGACAAGCCGACGCCGGACCGCTTCTCAAGGCACTACGCCGACCTGGCTCGACTCGCGGATCATCCATCGGCGACAGTGGCGCTGGCAATGCCCGACCTACGCGATCGCGTGGTGGCCTGGAAGGGACGCTTCTTCCACTCGGCGTGGGCCCGATTCGACCTTGCCCGGCCGGGCTCGTTTCGGCTGCTTCCGGCACCATCGCGTGCTCGGGACCTTGCGAGGGACTATGAGGCGATGCGCGAGATGTACCTCACGGAGCCGCCGGTGTTCGACCGTGTGCTGGACAGGCTTCGGGACCTTGAGAAGCGCATCAACGACGGGCTATGACTCGGAGAGGCAAAGGCGACTCGACCCCATTTGAAGCTGGTTCGATCGGGGAGTTCAAGGCCCGCCTTGAAGTCGAGGCGGGTCCTTTCGTTGACTGAAGGCGTGGCCGAATCGGCCCGCGTGGGGCGTCGTGGTCACGGATTGCGCGCGACGCGGAAGCCCGTGCTGTCGAACTCGACGGCCTGCATCTCGTACCGCCGCGACGCGCGGGAGAAGCCATCCTCGTAGTTAAAGTAGCTGCCGCGTGCGATGCGGGACGTTCCGGTCTCGGGACCAGTCGGGTCGGTCTTGGCGCTTCGCGTGTAGTCGCCGTACCAGTCGCTCACCCACTCCCAGGCGTTGCCGATCATGTCATGGAAACCGAGTGCGTTTGAGGCCTTCGTTCCCACGGGGTGCTTGAGACCATTCGAGTTGCCGCGGTGCCACGCGATCGCGTCGAGCTCGCCGTAGCGCGGAGCCTGCGAGCCCGCACGGCATGCGTATTCCCACTCGGCCTCGGTCGGAAGCCGGAGTCCCGCCTTGCGGCAGAACTCGGCCGTCTTGGCCCAACTGGCAAGAACCGGAAGGCCACTCCGCGTGTCCGGAGGCCCGGCAGGTCCGGCCTCCGCAGGGGTGGTGGTGAAGACGACAGTGCCGTTGGGCCCGGGCTCGGCGGTCTGGCGCGAGGGCACCGGATTGCCCTTTGAGTCGACGAGTCCGACACCGCCGCTCACGATGACCGTTCGACCCCCACCCGCATCGACCTGCACACCCTGCACGCCGGGTTCGATGCGCTGCGCGCCGCTGCGTGCATCGCCACCGAGGACCTTCGCCAACTGCTCCTTCGTCACCTCGTAGCGACCGAGGTAGAAGGCCTGCGTGAGCGTGACGGAATGGGCCGGAACCTCGTTCGCGAGCGCCTCGGCATCGCCCGCGCTCTTTCCCATCGTGAACTGCCCCGGGGGCACGAGCAGCATCTCGATGCCCGTCGACTTGTCGCGCACGCGCCACGGCAGGCCGGTGCGCACGATGGCATCACGCAGCACGGTGTCCGTCACGACCTTGGGGTCGCAGTCCTTCTCGATGACCTCGCACCACTCGAGCGATGCCGGTGCGCGGACGGCTTCCGTCTTCTGCGCGGGTGCAGGCGCCACGGCATCGGCGGCGTTCGTGGAACTGCGCACTGCTGGCACTGCTGGCACTGCTGGCGGGGCAGGGACCGGAGCAGCTTGCGGTGCGGGCACGGCGGCTCCGGAAGCGGGTTCCGAGAGGCTCGTCGTGGGTGGGCTGCCCTTCATGAACTTGGCGTACCAGACGCGATCGAGATCGTCGATCCGCGCCCGCAGGCGGTCACGAAGCACCGTGCGGTCGTTCGACTGCTCGTCGCCCATGATGACCATGCCGGATCGGTCAAGGGGCACTACCTCCTCAAGCATTCGGAGCCCCATGCGATAGACCGCGATGGCGGCGGCATCCTCCATGGACTCGGCCTGCTTCATGGTGCCGCGCAGCTCGTAGACGGCCATGAACTGCGAGTCGGCGGCCATTGCCGATTCCTTCACTTCCTTCTCGCGGTACGCCTGCGACGCGATCAGCGTGTTCTCGTACTGCGGCGGGATGAGCACGCGATCGACCACGTGCGCGACGCTTGAGCCGACGGCGATGTCGCCGGCGATGATCCGAGCCTTGAAGGGCTCCTCGAGCGAGCGATCGCGCATGGAGCGCATGCGGTAGACGAAGACCGAGCCGTCAGCGAGCACGTCGAGCACGAAACGATCGTTGTTCTCCGAGATCATCGTGGGGGCGCGGCCGCCGCCGTTCAGGTCGAAGCTCCAGATCTGGAGCTTGGGCAGCGCGTGCCAGTCGAGCACCGCCCGGAGCGCTTCACGGTTCTTCGGGTCAAGGAGCGTGGCGCGTTCCTGCTCGGAGAGCCGCGCGAAGGCCTCGTTCGTCGGCACGAAGACCGTCCAACTGCGGTCAGGTGCGGGCTTGGCCCAGTCCTGCTCGCGGCCGCTTGCCTCAACGGCGGCGATGAAGGTCGAGAAGCGTCCGTCAGGGACCTTGCGCAACGCATCGAGCAGGTCGACCGACGGCGCTTCCTTCATGCCCATGCCCATCGAGTTCTCCGAGCGGGCGGGCTTTGGCAGCACCACCCGGTCAACGGCGTGGATCACGCCATTGCCGCAGAGCAGGTCGGGTTGCACGACCTCTGCCGAGCCGAAACGGAAGCCCTTGCGGTCAGCGGCGATCGTCTCGCGGTCGCCCGCCGCGGTGCGAGCCATCTGCGGGTCCTCGATGTTGCCGACCTCCATCGAGAGGAGTCGGCCTGGCACCACATGATGGGCGAGGATGCCACGCAGCTTCTCCTTGTTCTCGGGACGCAGCAGCGACTCAAGCGTGCCAGCAGGCAGTGCCGCGAAGGCCTCATCAGTCGGGGCGAAGACCGTGAACGGTCCCTCCGATCGAAGCAGATCGGCAAGCCCGGCTGCCTCCGTGGCAGCGACGAGGGTCTTGAACTTGGCCGCAACCGCCGTGTCCATGATGTTGGGCTTGCCGCGGCCGTCGAAGAAGGATCGCCCCCTGGCCGGGGCGGTCGGCGGCGACTGGGCATCCGCCATGGTCGTCAGGCCTGACATGAGGCAGGCCGCCGCGAGCCCGGCGGCGATGACTCGGAGTGGAGTGGAGGTGCGACGCTGAAGCGATCCTGACATGATGATCGTGATCCTTTGCTCGAGCGATCCGC
>JASGCG010000206.1 GCA_030054235.1 Bacteroidia bacterium | reverse complement strand
GGGGCATCGACACGGCGGCGACCGATGGCCGCATGATCGCCTTCGATGCGGCGTTCGCGGTTCGTCTGGCGGCCGCCGATGCAGAGGCGGGAAGCCGCGGGGACACGCTCAAGGCGGTCCTGCTGCACGAACTGCTGCACATCGTCTGCTGTCATGCCGAGCGCCGCCAGGATCGCGATGCACTGATGTGGAACTGTGCCGTCGACTACGTGGTCAACAACATGGCGATCGATCTGGGGGCGAATCTCCCCACGGGCGCGCTCATCGATCGAAGCCTCTCGGGCAGGAGCGGCGAGCAGATCTACCGCCTGCTCATGGCCGATCCGGCGATCCGCGCCGCCGTCGCCGAGCAGCGCGCGAGCTACGGCCTCGCCGACACCATGCTCACCCCCGAAGAGGGCGACGCCCTGGCCGCAGGCGCCGGGCTCCAGCCGCTCACGCGCACGGCCGTGCTGGAGATTGCACGGCGTGGTCGCAAGACGCTCGAGGAGTTCCTGCGCAAGCTCGGCCACACGTCCCCCAATGCCGAGTTGGGGGCGCTCGATGCCATCCATCGGCCGCCGCCGCGCTGGCGTCAGGCCCTGTCGGACTGGTGCCAGCAGCCGTGCCGCGACGAGAGCTCCTTCACGCGCCCCAATCGTCGCATGCTTGGGCACGGTTTCGTGCTGCCCGGCCAGAGCGGCCGCACCGCACACGGCATCGTCGTGGGGCTCGACACCAGCGGCAGCCGCTGGGATCACCGCGTCCTGGCCTGCGTGCTCGGTCAGATCGAGCAGTTGCGCGATGCCATGGGCTGCCCATGCTGGATCGTCTCGTTCGATACGAAGGTCACCGCGCGTCGTCAGCTCGAACCCGGCGAGAGCCTGGTCGCCACCGACGTCCTTCGCGGCGGCGGGGGCACCGACTTCCGCTGCTTCTTCGATGAGCTCGAGGAGATCCGCACCAGCCACGCGCAAGCCGTGGCGGTGATCATCACGGACTGCATGGGCATGTTCCCCACGGTGCCGCATGACCAGACATGCTGGCTCGTGCCGGCGGCGTTCTCGGCAGCGGTGCCCTTTGGCGTGGTCGTGCGGTACGACGAACAGCTCGATCCAGCGCCTCCCGCCGCCGCTCATCCACTCAACCAACGACCCTTCCCATGGCCAGCGCCCCGAAACCCATCATGACCTACCTGACCACCACCATGCCCACGCTCTTCCTTCTCTCGACCGCCTTCTCCTTTGGGTTCCTCACCTTCGGCGCGCCGCCGAGTGCGCCGGTGGCTCCGGCCACGGCGCTGCACCAGCTGCCGGACCAGCCCGAGGATGGGTTGTTCTATGACGGCGACGACGATGAGACGATGGGGGAACTGGTGCGCCAGGCCTGCAAGCGCATTGGTGCGCGCGGGGTGACGGATGCCGAGGAGGGCGACTCACTGATGCACTTTGACGATTCATACCTTGAGATCAGGGTCATGTCGCGCGGCGTCGACAACCTGAAGGTGGATGCACTCTTCGTCTCAACGCTGATCCCGCTGGTCCCAACTGCTCACGCCGACGACCCTCGGCTTGTTGAGATCGCCTACCGGCTCAACAACTTGTACAAGGTCGGTCAGGTGCGCATCTTTGCACTCGATCAAGGCGAGGTCATTCTGGCAATCGGCCGCCACCTGTCGTTCCAGGACCACCTGAGCGACGCCTTTCTCTACGACTGGCTTGTTGAATTCGAGGGTTCCTGCGATTGGCTCATCCAGCATGAGAGGGAACGGATCGGCATGTGGCTCGATCCGGATTTTGTGGGCGATCCTGACGACGCCGACGATGAAGACGCTGGTGCAGCAGGTGGCGATGCGGCCGACAACGAGAAGGGCATCGACGAGGCTCGTGCCGAGGACATCGAACCCAATCGTGCAGGTGCAACTGCCACCAACCAGCTCGGGTGGCGAGGCGAGTCACCGGACGCTGATGTGGACGATCTCAATCACGCCGACTCCGCCGTCACCGCGGTCGCCGACACTGCCGCATTCCGGGCGGCGATCAACGGACCGCTTGGCGTGGCAGAGCGTGGTTCCTTCGAGTCGGCTGGCGTGCAAGTGCTGCCCACCGGCATGCCGCGGGTCTGGGATCCCGAGGGGCCGATCGTGGTTCGAGTGGTCGGCGATCCGTACCAATGCTTGTACACGCCAGAGTCCGTCATGCAAGCGTGGCAGACCATGGAACCCGTCGGGGGACCGGGCTTCGAGGGCATCAGCATGGCCGCCGTAGATGCCGCGGGCAAGCCGCTGATCGCCCGCACCTGCCAGCAGTGGGCCGAGTTCGGTGCCGAGCCGCTCGACAACATGAACAACAAGATCTCGCAGCCGATCAAGGCTGCTGACGCGATCCTCTCATGGATGATGCACGCACGGACCTCGCAGGCATCGACGCTGCGACACGCGGATGTGCGGTCCATCCTCTTGCCCTTGGTGCCGCCGCCGCTGGAGCGCGAGGTCATGAAGCGCACGCCCGATCCGATCAACCGCGTCGAGTTGCGGGGGAACAGCCTGACGCGCGAGACCGAGGGATGGATGGAGGGCGCGGAGCTGCTCGCCTTCGGCGACATCGATGGCGACGGCTGGGAGGACATGCTCATCGAGCGGTACAACGCTTCGCTGCAGGGGAGCTTCTCGGCAACGGGGATCGAGGCCTGGACGCGGCTCGCCGCGGGCCGGCTGGTCCAGCTCTGCGACCGCGTTCCGCAGCACATGCCATCGCAGCAGGACTGGGCCGATCGTCGACGGGACTGGGCCGCCAACTTCGGCTTGCCGATCGCACGCGAGGTGCTGCTCGAGGGCACCTGCACCTGCCAGCTCGATGGCCAGGGGCATGACCTGTCGCTGCGGCTGGTCGCGCGCCACGGCATCATCACGGGCACGAAGTGGTGCGAGCGGCACGACCATCACGTCACGGTGGCGGGTTCACTCGGCGCTGGCGTTGGTGTGCTGCACGAATATGCGATCGACGAATTGCCCACGGCATCATGGGAGTTCGACTGGACCCTCAAGGATGGCCGGCTGCAGTTCGTCGGCGGCCGCCACGCCGCCGGCTGCATGGAAGCCGACGGCTTCGACGCGACGTGTGAGAAGGTGGGACCGACCGCAGATTCGGGCGAGTAGTGGCGTTCCAGCATGCCGCGCCGCACCGTTGCCCCCGCATGGGAGGCTTCAGCGTGAAACCATGCCTTGAGCGCGTCGATCGATCGCACGCACGAACTCGACTTGCCTTCCTCGTGCTGGCTGGCCAGTATGTGGCTGCACGATCCATGATCAAGCTCGAGCCCACGCTGCAAGAGTGGGTCGATGCGCCGCATCGGGCATGCATGATCCCCGACGAGCTGGCTGATCGCCTCATGCAACAGGCCACATCCCGCCTGACGGCGAGGTATGACGGCCTCATCTCCTGGAGTCGGATCCCCGGTCATGCCCTTTGGTTCATGGATCCGGTGCATCTGGCCCATCGCTTGCTCCAAGCGCCGCACATGGCGCCCGCGTGCCTTGATGCCGAACTCGTCCTGCACCTGGTCGCGCACTCGCTGGAGTATGCGCGTGCCTTCGAGGCGTTGCCAGAAGCTGATGTGATCAGGATCATCCCCCGTGGACGGGCGTATCACACCCAGCAGACCAAGGCCTTTCAAGCCTTGCTCGAGCATCCATCCATTCAGGCCCTTCCCAATGCGCAGCGATGGTTGCAACGCTCACCGCGGTATGGCGCGCTGCTCAGGCATGGATCCCATCGCCTGCCGGATTGGCTCAGATGACCTCCGTCTCCATGCACCCCCAACCCATCGTGTTGGCTCAGCTGGAGCAGGTGGTGGCTGCGGCGCTCTGCGCCCCCGAACCGTTGGCAACCGCCGCCTTCGAGACCTTGATCACCGTGTGTCAATGCTGCGGCCCGGCTGCGGAGCACGGCCCGGTCTTCATGACCTACGGCGAGCGCGCGCCGACTGATCGCGAGTGGGCCGTTGCCAAGGGACTGCTCCGCCTGCACGGTCCATCCTTGTTCAGACAGAGTGATCTTCGGGCTCCGATCTTCGT
>JASGCG010000005.1 GCA_030054235.1 Bacteroidia bacterium | reverse complement strand
AAGGTCCAGCCCGCGGCGACGATGCCAGTGAAGTTGGTCATGCTCGAGGCGATCCGCGATCATCATCGCGCGACCGGTATCCGCATCGGCATGAAGCCCGCCGGGGGAATCCGGGCGGCCAAGTCGGCCATCCACTACTTGGTGATGGTGCGAGAGACGCTCGGACAGGATTGGTTATCACCCCATCTGTTCCGATTCGGTGCGAGCACGCTCGCCAATGACCTGGTCCGCCAGATCCTCAAGCTCGAGACAGGCCGCTACATGGCCGGCTGGGACATGACGGAGTGACGCACGAGCGCGTCGCGCCGCTACGCGCGCGATGAGGCGCTCCCCGGCGCCCCAAGCCCCGCCCGACACTGCAGCGCGAGACCCACATTGACCGATGTCCCATGCACGACGATGGATTCCGTCCCGGTTGTCCGTTGCAAGGAGGCTCTCATGGCGCTGGTTGTTCCCACCGTGCTCGTTGTCGCGTTCTCGTGCTCGCCCGCCCAGGAACCACGTGCCAACCAGCCAGCGCCGCCGCCGCAACGAGCCATGGCACCGGTGCAAGCACCGATCGATCGCATGACCGAGCGCCAAGCATGGCTCGGCGTGCAGGTCGAACCCGTGCGAAGCGACGTTGCCATGCAACTGCCCCTGCGCAAGGGTGCAGGACTCGTCGTGATGTTCGTCGAGGCAGAAAGCCCCGCCGAGAAGGCAGGCCTGCAGCGCTTCGACATCCTCGAGATGGTCGGCGACCAGTTCCTGATGAACGTCGATCAGTTCAACGGACTCGTGAAGTCCGAGCAGCCGGGCGCCAAGGTCAAGCTGACCTGGCTGCGTCGCGGCGAACGAAAGCAGGCCGAGGTCGCGCTCGGTGAACGTCTGGTGCCCGCACGGCGCGGCGCGCCGGATCGCATGGATGATGCCATGGCGCCGGCCGAACGGCCGGCGCGCGCACGTGCCCAGGCAGAAGGCCGGCCCGAAGGCGAGGAAGGCATGGCATGGCGCGAAGTCGAAGGCATGCCGCTGCCTCCAGATCGACCGGCCCGACAGCGTGGTGACCTGCAGCGGCGCGACGCGCAGCCAGGGCGTGAACGTGACGCCGGTGCAGCCGCGCGCGCGCGACTCATGGAAGCCGTACGTGACGCCGTGACCAACCTGCCGCCGGAAGAGCGTGACCGCGTGATGGAGCGGCTCATGCGTGCGCTGGAGCGCGATGTCCAGGTCGAGATCGACGTCGAGGAATGGCGTGGCGATGGACCGCGTCCGCCAATGCCGCCCATGGATGGCCAAGGCCGCCGCGGTGATGCGCCTGGGCAAGCGCCGGGCGATGCCGCGCGCGACCGCAAGCGTGATGGGCGGCGTGATGCCCAGCGCGAAGAACGACGCTCCTCATCGTCATCCGCGACGATCGAGGACGGCTCGATCCGCATCTCGATCAACCGCCGCGACAACGGGCCTGCTGAGGTGCGCGTGGAAGAGCTCGACGGCACCGTGCTTTGGGAAGGTCACCTTGAACCCGACAACGCCGGAACCAACGGCGGCCTGATGGATGTGCCGCCGGAGTTCCGCAGCCGAGTCGAGATGCTCCTGCGCGGCGGCTGAGCGCTCAGGGGCGTGATTCACTTCGGGGCTGGACGGACGAGTTCCAGTTCAGCCACGACGCCCAGTTCACGCGACCAGTCCGCCAGGTAAAGCCAGTCCAGCCGTTCCGGCCGCTGTACGGCGATCATGGTCCTGATGTCGTGCAGGTGCTTTTCTGACTTGCCTTCCTTGAAGAAGACGAGTTTCTTCAGCATGACATCTTCCGGGGACGCGAACGGCTCGAGTCGACCGCTCGGCATCTCGATCGATCGGACTCGTTTGTAGCGAGCACGGTCGAAGGCGTCATCTGTACTCACGATCAGATCGACTTTCAGACCCGAGGGGAGATGAAGGATGTTGAACATGCTTCGCCTGCGCACGGCATCGGTCGCGGCGTCCAGGCTGAAGTACCAGTCATCGCCGCTCAACGAGTCCGCCATCGCACAAACCTGTTGCGCGCTGATCCGGACCACCATGTCGACGCCGTTGGTGAATCGCGGTTCGCCATAGAGCATGGACGCGATCGAACCCGTGGTGAAACGGGCGCATCCAATCCGATCAAGATGCCCGCCCACAACCTCCAGCAGATCAATCGGGCCCATGGTGCTCTCGATCAATCGACACGCGAAGGGCACGCCATCCGGCGGGCTTGTTCGGCCAGGACCAGATCATCAGGCCAGTCTGGATGCTCAGCCCGAATGCCCGCACGCACGATTGCGCGGGCCGAGGCCCACATGGCCTGAATCGTGATGAACTTCTGCACGGAATCGATCGATCGCAGCAGGTCGATCGTGATGGGATCACACTCGTCGATGACTGGGTGGCCGGACTGATGCGCCGTCATGCAGTTCAGTCTATTCCGTAAGTCTCGGGGCCTTGCTCGATACCGACGAGTTTCGGGCGGCCAGATCCCTCACTCGTGCGGCTCCACCACCGCGGTCGCCTCGAGCGCGGGCGCGGACCACGGGCCGTTCCGCGCAGCATCGGTTGCACGCACCTTGGCAACGAAGTCCTTCGTCACCGGCGCCGCCGCGTGGCCCCACTGCGATCGCAGCCACGTGGCGAGCAGCGCGAGATCGGCATCCGACTGGATCGGTGCCGCTGGCATGACCCCGCGATACGTGATGCCCTCGACCTCGAGCTCGCCTTCGATCCCATGCAGCAGGATGCGCACGAGCCGTGAGGGATCGCCCGTCACGTAGGGACTGTCGCGCAAGGGTGGATAGACCGGCGGCATGCCGCTGCCACTGGCTTGGTGGCACCCCACGCAATTGCCGAAGAGCAGACGGCCACGTTCCTCGGCGGTGAGTTCGATCTTGGGCAGGGCGTAGCCCGCGCGACCCGGCCACGACAGCTGTGGATCCACGAGCACGGCGGCCGCTCGGACCGCGCGCGGTCCGGTGGCGACCAGTTCGCCCCAGCCGACGGGCTGGCCCCGCATGCGCAGGAGCCTCGCGTCCTTGCTGCCGGGCTTCGTCCACGATGCCACGCGATCAAGGATCGACGATGCGACCTGTGGCTGCGTCGACGCAGCACGCGCTGCCAGCGCGAGAAGGGCCTCGTTCAAGCGCTCGTTGCCGTGCGCAAGGACCTGTGCTGCGCACTCCTGCACCAGGGCACGCACGCCGGCATCGCGCGCATCGGCGAACGTGAGCGACCACTCGAGGAGGAGCATCGAGCGCCCCTTGATCCCGCTGGCCAGTGCCGTCCGGCGCGGTGCATCCTTGAACACCGTGCGCGTGGAAGCAAGCCGCGCCACGGCCTCGATGAAGAGGCGATCGTCATGCAGTTCGCCCAGCGCGGCGAGTGCGGCGATCGCCACGCCGCGCACAGGATCCTGTGCCAATCGCTCGAGGATGGCCACGCTCTGCTCCACATGCTGCCCGCCGTGCAGCATGCCCGCGGCATGGATCGCAGCATCGGCTCGCAGCCGTGCATCGCGATCGAACGAGAGCGCCTCGAGGAGCGCCGCATCCCCGGCGCCAAGCATCATGAGCGTGCATGCCGCCGAGTGGCGTACCGCAGGGTCGACTGCAACGCCTCGCGCCAGCTCGGTGAGCGCGGGAACGGTCGACACGTTGCCGCGCTCGACCACGAGCCGAGACGCATGATCGCGAAGGTGGCCGCTCGCCCCTGCAATGTGGCTGACGAGCGTGGCATCGTCAGCACGAGTGAGGTCCACACGCGCGCGCAGCGGCCGATCCACCGGCACCACGCGCCAGATGCGCCCCTGGTCGATCGGCTGATCGAGGCCACGCGCCTGGACCTGCGCGCGCAGGAAGCTCGTCATGAAGATGTGATGCTGGATGATGCCGCGGCTGATGTCGGCGACGTAGAGCGCACCGTCGGGACCGATCTTGAGATCGCACGGACGGAAGCGCTCGCTGGTGCTCGAGAGGAACTCGCCGCCCACGGGCATCGGCTCACCCTTGGGACCATCGTCGCGCTCGGTGACCCGATAGTGCTTGACCGCATTGGCGCATGGAGCGCAGATGAAGGCATCGCCACGCAGCGACTCGCCGAGCACGATGTCGCGGTTGATGACCGGTCCGCACGCGGCCGTCACCTGCACGAGCCGACCATCCTGCAGCATGCCTGAGCGATAGGCACGATTGATCCCCGGTGTCAGGTGCGCGGGCCACGTGCGAGCATCGTCGACGACGCGCTGCGGCACGCCAGGCAGGCCCGATGCACCGAGCGTGCGCGCGGCCATCCATCGCGGCACGAGGTCGATGAGCAGGGGATCGCTGTTGGGCGTGACCAGCAGACGGCCGAAGTCATCGATCGCCTGGCCCCACTGGCCCTCGACGGGCGTGGTGAAAGCGGCGAAGCCCGCCCCGTGATCGACGAAGCCCGCGTAATGCTGGCTCGGCACGAACGAACCATCGTGGCACCAGGTGAGCGCATTGCCCGCGTGCTCGGGGCTCTCGAGCCCCGCGAATCCGCTCGCCACGATCGTGGTCGATTCGGCGCGGCCATCGCCATCGAGATCCTGGGCCCACACGAGGTGCGGCGGCTCGATGACGAGTGTGCCGCCGCGGTGAAAGGCGATCGAGCGCGGCAGGACCAGCGAGTCCAGCACCACCTGCCGTTCGTCCATGCGGCCATCGCCATCGCGATCGACCAGGCGCACGATGCTGCCGTTCGGTTCGCGTTCGCGCGAACCATCGATGTCGCTCATGTAGCCGGGCATCTGGACGACCCACAGCGAACCATCGGGATGGAACGCCATGGCCACCGGCGCGACGACCATCGGCTCGCAAGCGACGAGCTCGACCCGGAAGCCATCGGCCACGCGCAGGGTGGCCAACGCCTGCTCGGGCGTGAGCGCGGGACTGTCGACCGCGAGCCACTCGGCAGGCAGCGGGGGCTGCGGCTCGCCGCGCTGATCGCCCTGCTGGGCCAGCGCGGCCGAGACCACCATCGACGCCGGGATCACGATCGATGCGCGCACGAGGTGCATCGCCCGAGTGTAGGTCGGCACCGCACCCAGGACGCTCTTCGATCCCCGGGCGGTGATGCGAGCACGGTGCGTCGGCGCGTGGCCGCCTTCGCGCGATCGCTCAGCGCCCCGTCTTCTCGCGTCGATGCCACTCGCGCACCCACTGGCGCCACATCGGCATGACGACCTCTTCCTGCATGGTGTGCATCCACTGCGTGCCGAAGCGCACATCCATCATGGCGAAGAACATGCGCTCCTGCGTGGTCTGCCCGGTGCCGATCCACCACGGCGGCAGCTTGCGCCGTTGATCGCCCCACCAGCCGTTGCCGGCCGAGGCCACGTGCACGATCGATGCACTCGGAAACGCAACGGCCAACAGGCCGCACAGCACGAGATGAACTGGCTTCATGAGGCTTCCTCCAGGACCTGGGCGCGCTCGAGGATGCGCCAACCCGTGGGACGGAACGATGGGAACCGGCTCATGGTGCCACAGAGCACCTTGAGGTCACTGCGGTCAAGCAGCCACTCGGCCGATGGATCATCGGCGTGTGCGGCGTGCTCGATGCTGAAGCAGCGCTCGCGCAGCGACCAGTTGTCGGTCGCTTCGGCGATCTCGCTGATCATGTTGGTGAAGATGGCCAGCGCCCGGTGCAGCGCCGGACCATCGAGCGATCGTGCCGCGACGTTGCAGGCGCAGACCGCCCACCAGCCGTGGCTCTCGAGGAGATCGCCGCGCGGCGCAGGATCCTGCGCAAGCGCCGCCGCGATGCCGGACTCGAGTTCGGCCATGGCGTCGGCCGGATCACGAAGGCCGAGGTACGCCTCGCACTCGAGGATCGCTCCATGGCAGGTCCGTGCGACGGCCGCGTAGCTCGCATCATCGAAGTCCCGAGCCAGCGATGCGTATGCGGCGTGGGCGGCGCGCAGGTCGCCGAGCGCGCTCTCGGCATGGGCGCCGGCCTGCGAGGCATCGCGCTCGATCGCGCGGCGCGCGCTCTGGCCGCGCACGAGGAACGCGAAGGCCTGCGCCACGCGCTCGAACCGATCCGTGGGCGGATGCTCGGTGAACTGATGCACGAGCTCGTGCGCGATGCTGCGGCTTTCGACGAGGTGCCAGAGCGCATAGTGCGCGCTCGCCAGGTTGACCCGCAGCATGAGCCGCGTGCGCGGCAGCACATCGGGCTGCACGAGGCCCTGCTGCACGGACGAGAGGCTGCGCATGAACTGCCCCAGGCCATCGTGCGCACCGCACTGGCGATTGAAGGCGATCGCACGCTCGTTGCCCGTTGCAGCCGCACCGAGCATGAGCGAGGCCAGCTCGAGCATGTCGTGGTAGCGGCCATCGCGATGCGCCTGGCGCGACTGGGCATCGAGCTCATGGAACGGCGTGCGCGCACCGGGCGCACGCGCACCGCCGCCGGGCCGCCAGAGCGCCTCGGCCACATCGCCGACGGGCCACTCGAGCGCATCGGCGATCGCCACCACAAGATCGAGCTTGGGGTTGCCGCTTTCAGGAACCACCTTGGCCACCTCACGGCCGAGCCGCTCGGCGGTCTGGGTCTTGGACCAGCCGCGATAGGCCTGCGCAAGGCTGACGAAACGATGCATGGTGCTCTTTCGCTCTAGGACCTGGTCCATGCTGTGCCTCCGGATGGGATATTCCCCCCGATCCCAAAGGCCCTGAGCGACGCAGTCCAGTCACGGATCTGTAGATTTGTCCCGATGTCCCCGGATCCAGCCCACCCAGGCCTCCTGCTCGTGATCGCCGGCCCCAGCGGCGTGGGCAAGTCCACGATCGTGCATGGCCTCATGCGCGAGTTCAACGCCGCCTTCAGCGTGAGCGCCACGACCCGAGCACCGTCGCCCGGCGAGCGTGACGGCGTCGACTATTTCTTCATCGACCGGTCGACCTTCCAGCGCTGGATCGATGAGGACCGCTTCCTTGAGCATGCCCAGGTCTTCGGCCGCGACTGGTACGGCACGCCGCGTGATGCGGTGCAGCGCCAGCTCGACGACGGTCGCCTGGTGATCCTCGACATCGATGTGCAGGGCGCCGAGAACGTGCGCCGTGCGATGCCAGGCATGCTGGGCATCTTCATCCTTCCGCCGGACGAGGATGAATTGCTGCGACGGCTCCGCGTGCGCGGCCGCGAGGACGAGGCCGCGATTCAGCGCCGGTTCGCCGAGAGCCGCAGCGAGATCGCGCGCGCCAAGGCAGCAACGACGTTCGATGCCTTCGTCGTCAATGACGACCTGGCGCACTGCACCGAGGCGGTCGCCTCGATCGTGCGCACGCGGCTCAGCGTGGCCAGTGCGCCGTGACGCCGGCGATCACCTGCGCGAACACCGCATCGGGATCCTTCGAGGCATCGACGACCAGATGCCGGTCGGGGCGCTCGCGCGCCTGCTGCAGGTAGCCCGCACGGACGCGCCGATGGAACTCCGCGCCCTTCTGCTCCATGCGATCGAGCAGGGGCGAGAGCCGGCCCGCGGCCACGCGTTCATCCACGTCGAAGACGACCGTCAGGTCGGGCCAGCGGCCGCCGATCGCCACGTCGCCGACCGAGAGGATCTCGGCGGGTGAGAGCCCGCCGGCCGTGCCTTGGTATGCGAGCGTGCTGCTGATGAATCGATCGCTGAGGACCATGTGTCCCGCAGCGAGCGCAGGCCTGATGCGCTCGACCATCAGCTGCGCGCGGCTGGCCATGTAGAGCAGCATCTCGCAGCGCACGTCCATCTCGACGTTGGCCGGATCGAGCAGGATCTCGCGGATCTTCTCGCCGATGGGCGTGCCGCCGGGCTCGCGCACGTCGGTCACGGTCGTGCCGTCGTCACGCACCGCCTGCACGAACCGGCGGATCTGCGTGCTCTTGCCGCTGCCATCCGGGCCGTCGAAGACGATGAAGCGTCCTTGGAGCGCGTGCGACCATCCTGGTCTCATGCGCGCGATGCTACGGCGGCATGGATCGGCGGTCGATCGCCGTACCATCCGGCACATGCAGGTGACCGCACGAGCCACCGACCGCTCGCGACTGGGCGATGCCGAGGTCAGCCTCGACGAGCGCCCTGCACGGCTGCGCCTCGGTGAACCTGGCCGGGAACGAGAGCACTTCCTGGATTGGGAGCGCGCGGTCGACGATGGCGGCCACCTGCGCAAGTGCGTGCTCTGTGGCTGCGACACGCTCTACCGGAGCCGTTCCACGCCGCGGCTCACGGTCATCGTCGCGGTGCTCGCGCTCTCGGTCGTGGCGGTGGGGCTGGCCGGCTACGGCACGCCATCGATCCTCGTCGCAGCGCTGCTCATCGTCGCTGCCATCGATGTGGTGCTGTGGATGCGCTTGGAGTGGCGGCTGACCTGCTATCGCTGCCGGAGCATGTTTCGCGGCATGCCGATCGCGCGCTACCACCGCGGGTGGGACGCTCGCACGCAGCGCCGCATCGACGGCGCCGCTCAGCCCTCGCCCGGCTCGTCCTGAACGGCCGGCGCGCCGAAGAGCCCGCCACCGATGCGGACCATGTTCGAGCCGCACTCGATCGCGGTCTCGAAGTCGTTGGACATGCCCATGGAGAGGAGATCGAAGGCGTCGCCGCCCACGCCAGCCGAGCGGATGTCCTGGAAGAGCTCGCGGCAGCGCTCGAACACATCGCGCACGACGGCCATGTCCTGCGTGTTGGGAGCCATGCACATGAGGCCGCGCGGTCGCACGTTGACCATCGTGTCGATCTGCTCGATCACGTGGCGCACCGCAGGCGGATGGAGTCCGTGCTTGCTCGCCTCGCCGCTCACGTTCACCTCGATGAGGATGTCGACGGGATCCTCGCGGCGTGCGGCCGCGTTCTGGATGTCCTCGGCCAGGCGCATGCTGTCCACGCTGTGGATCAGCCGGGCGCACTCGATGGCCTTCTTGACCTTGTTGCGCTGGAGCGAACCGATCATGTGCCAGCGCACGGAAGCGGGCTCGGTGCCGGTGAGCTCGCGGCGCCGCGCCTGGAACTCCTCGACCTGCGCCACGCGCTGCTGCAGCTGCTGCACGCGGTTCTCGCCGAAGTGCACGTGGCCCGCCTGCACGAGCTCGCGGATCTGCTCCATGCTGGCGGTCTTGCTCACCGCCACGAGCACGACCTGCGATGGCTTGCGCCCCGACCGGGCCGCTGCCTCGCCGATGCGCTTGCTGATCTCGTTGTAGCGGCTGCGCAGCGCGTCGCCGGTGAGTGGTGCCGTGTCCGTGGCCAAGGTGGTGGTCATCCTTCCGTGCTCTCCATGCACTCGGGTGCGGGCGTAGCGTAGCGGAGGACCGCCCCGAAGCCGATGGCCCGAGCGGGGTAGAGTTGGGTCATGGCTTCACCGACCGTGAACACGCCGATCGTCCTCGTGATCCGGGATGGCTGGGGACGCAACCCGCACGCCGAGCAGGATGCCGGCAACGCCGTGCTGCGCGCGCAGTGCCCGTTCGATGCCGCGATGCGCCGGGAGTGGCCGAGCACCCTGGTCCGCACGAGCGGCGAGGACGTGGGCCTGCCCGAGACCCCCGAAGGGCCGGTCATGGGCAACAGCGAGGTCGGCCACCAGAACATCGGCGCCGGCCGGATCGTGGACCAGGAGCTCATGCGGATCACGCGAGCGATCCGCGACGGACGCTTCGCCGCAAATGCCGGCCTGCAGTCGGCCTTCGATCACGCCACGGCGACCGGTGGCTGCGTGCACGTGCTCGGGCTCTGCAGCGATGGCCTCGTGCACAGCGATCTTGGGCATCTTGACGCGATCCTCGACCTCGCCCGCGCGCGCGGGTTCCCTGGTGCGCGCGTGATCGTGCATGCGATCACGGATGGCCGCGACACCGGCCCCACGACCGGACTTCGCTTCATCGCGCGCGTGCAGCAGGCCGCGGATCGGTGCGGCGCCAGGATCGGCAGCATCATGGGCCGCTTCTGGGCGATGGACCGCGACCACCGCTGGGAGCGGGTCGAGCGCGCATGGCGGTGCCTCGTCGGTCCGCAGGAGCAAGGAGCGACCGATGCCCGCGCGGCGCTTGAGCACGCCTACGCGAATCCCGAGGGCCCCACGCGCCACGGGGATGAGTTCGTCCCGCCCACGCACCTGCTCAGCGACAGCGAGGGCTTCGTGCGCGACGGCGACGCCGTGATCTTCTTCAACTTCCGCGGCGATCGGCCGCGCGAACTGACCAAGGCGTTCGTGCTCGACGAGGCTGCGTTCCGCGCGCTGCCCGGCGGGGGATTCGATCGCGGGCGCGTGCCGACGAACCTGCGCTTCGTGACGATGGCCAACTACGAGGAAGGCCTGCCGGTGACCGTGGCGTTCGAGCGGCCCGCGCGCATGGAGTCGATCCTCGGGCAGGTGATCAGCGATGCCGGCCTGTCGCAGTTCCGCTGCGCGGAGACCGAGAAGTTCCCGCACGTCACGTTCTTCTTCAACGACTACCGCGAGGAGCCGTTCCCCGGCGAGCACCGCGTGATCGTGCCGAGCCCCAAGGATGTGCCGACCTACGACCTCAAGCCAGAGATGAGCGCGCATGGCGTACGCGATGCAGTGCTCGCTCGGCTCGCAGCGCCGGACTGCGAGCCCTTCATCATCGTGAACTTCGCCAACGGCGACATGGTCGGCCACACCGGCAACCTCGAGGCCGCCACGCGTGCGTGCGAGGTCGTGGATGCGTGCGTGGGCGAGCTCGCGCGCGCGACGATGGCGCGAGGCGGGAGCCTCGTGATCACGGCCGACCACGGCAATGCCGAGCAGATGATCGATCCGGTGACCGGCGATCCGCAGACCGCGCACACCAACTTCACCGTGCCGCTGTCGATCATGGGCGAGGCATTCCGCGGGCGGCACCTGCGCGGCGATGGCAGGCTCGCCGACATCGCCCCCACGATGCTCGCGATGGCCGGGATGCCGAAGCCTGCAGCGATGACAGGCCAGAGCCTGCTCGCGTGATCACTGCTCCGAGCGGCCGCCCGAGGAGGGCTGTGCATCGCCGGGATTCTCGCGCCGCTTGCGCGCACTGAAGCGCAGGCGGATCGGCACCTCGGCGTAGGGCAGTTCCTCACGCATGCGGTTGAGCAGGTAGCGCTCGTAGTTGCCCTCGAAGAGGTCGGGCTTGTTCACGACGAGCGCGATCGTCGGCGGGAAGACCTCGATCTGCGTGATGTAGTAGATCTTGGCGATCGTGCCCAGGCGCGAGCTCGGACCGCGCTCGGTGAGGATCTTCTGCACGAGCGCGTTCAGGCGGCCGGTCGTCTCGCGGTGGCCCGCCTGCTGGAAGAGGTTGAACGCCATCGTGATGGCATCCTGCACGCCCTCGCCCGTCAGCGCGCTCACGCACGCGACCGGTGCGAAGTCAAGGCCCGGCAGTTCCTGCCCGAGGTACTCGACGAAGTCCTCGACCTTGGCCTTCTTCGGCATCAGGTCCCACTTGTTGAGCACGATCAGCGTGGGCTTGGCCTGCTCGATGAGTTCCATCGCCAGGTGCTTCTCGACCTGGCTGATCTTGTCGGTGGCGTCGAGCACCAGCAGGCAGACATCGGCGCGGCGAATCGACTGGTCGGTGCGGACGTTTGAATAGAACTCGACGTCGTCGGCCCACGACTTGCGCTTGCGCACGCCGGCGGTGTCGATGGCCACGAACGTGCGGCCGCCGACCTCGAAGCGCACGTCGATCGCATCGCGCGTGGTGCCGGCGATCTCGCTCACGATCACGCGATCCTCGCCGGCGAGCGCGTTGGTGAAGGAGCTCTTGCCGGCGTTGCGGCGACCCACGATCGCCACCTTCATCTCGGTCGGCACCGGCTTGGCGGGCGCATCGCCCACGCGCTCCCAGATCGCCTCGCGCAGGCGGCGCAGGCCCGACCCGTTGTTGGCGCTGACCATGTGCGGCTCGCCGAAGCCAAGGCGCATCGCGTCGAAGGCGTGCGCCTCCCACGATGGGCCGTCGACCTTGTTCACGACCAGCATCGCCTTGGACGCCTGGCCGCTGCGTCGGAGCATCGTGGCGATCGTCTCGTCGAGCGCGGTGACGCCGCTCTGCGCATCGACCGTGAAGAGGATCACGTCGGCTTCCTCGGTGGCGGCGCGGATCTGCTCCTCGATGTGCGGCGTGAGCGCGGCCAGGTCCATGCCGGCGTCGTCGATGCGGCGGCCGTCGGCGGTGTAGACGCCGTAACCGCCGGTGTCCATGAACTCGACGGTGCGCGGCAGCGCATCCTCGGGTCCCTCGATCGGCGGATCGAGGGTCAGCTCGGCCGTGATGCGGTCGCGCGTGACGCCCGGGGTCGGATCGACGATCGAGACGCGCCGGCCGACGATGCGGTTGAGCAGGCTGCTCTTGCCGACGTTGGGGCGACCGATGATGGCGACGACGGGCAACATGGAACCGCGCAATGCTAGCGGGACCGCCGATGCACGGCGGACGCGTCCATGCGACACTCCGCGGGCCGTGTCGATCTTCCCGCTTCCCATCTTCGAACGCGATGCCGATCCGGCCCATCGTGATGTCGATGCGGCGGCCTATGCGGACCTCAAGGCACCGAGCTCGATCGTGGTGCGCTTCGGTGCGATGCGCATGATCGGCGAGTTTCCGTACCACGGCGACGCCAAGCCGGGATGCGGATCGAAGCTCGTGGTGCGCACGCATCGCGGCACCGAAGTCGGCGAGATGCTCACCACGACCTGCGGCAACGGTGGCTGCGGCAAGAGCGTCTCGCGCGACGAGGTGCGCAGCTACATCGAGGCCTCCGGCGGGAAGGACTATCCGTTCCACGCCGACGGCGAGGTGCTGCGCGTGGCCACGATGGATGACCTTGCCGCGTGGGAGCGCATCTCGATGGACTGGGGTGCGCGCACGCTTGCGGCCAAGCAGGCAGCGATCGCGCTGGGGATCCCCGTGCGCCTCGTGCAGCTCGAGCCGCTCCTGGGTGATGAACAGGTGTTCGTGTGGGTGCACCCGACGGTCGAGGGCGAGATCGACCTGGCGCCGATGAAGGCCGCGCTCGCACCCACGATCGGTCGCCCGGCGCACTGGCAGGTGATCGGCGCGCGCGATGAGGCGCGACTGGTCGCCGACCGCGAGAAGTGCGGACAGAGCGTCTGCTGCTCGACCTTCCTCAAGGTCCTCAAGCCCGTCAGCATCAAGCACGCCAAGGTCCAGGGCCACACGCTCGACCCGCTGAAGATCTCAGGGCGATGCGGGCGGCTCATGTGCTGCCTGCGCTACGAAGACCAGACCTACGCCGAGCTCGCGGCGAAGCTGCCCAAGCGCGGCACCGTGGTCGGGACGAGCGAAGGCGTCGGATCCGTCGTCGAGACGCGTACGCTCGTGCAACTCGTCCTCGTGCGCCTGCACGCGACCGGCCAGGACATCGCGGTGCCGGTCGAGGAACTCATGCCGGTTGAACAGGCACCGGGTGAGCGCCGCTAGCATCGCGTTCCCATGGAGCACGAGCCCCGCAAGGCCACGACCCTCGACACCATCAGCCTGCTGCTGATCTCGTTCGCGCTCGCGATGACCTTCCGCGGCTTCGTCATCGAGGGCTACGTGATCCCCACCGGGAGCATGGCGCCCACGCTGATGGGTGAGCACCTTCGCTTGCGCAGTCCCGACACCGGCTACAGCTATCCCGCCGATGCGGCGCCGGTGATCGAATCAGCGCGCGCGGGCCGCGACTTCCAGCGCCCGATCGGCGACCCCATGGTCAGCCACATCGCGCCCACCCGCAGCGATGGCAACATCCGCCTCGCGCAGGATGCCCGAGTGGGCGACCGCATCCTGGTCACGAAGTTCCTCTGGCCTATCCAGCAGCCGCAGCGCTGGGACGTGGTTGTCTTCAAGAACCCATGCGATCCGGTCGGCGATGCGACGTACTACATCAAGCGCCTCGTCGGCATGCCGGGCGAGCGGTTCGCGCTCGCTGACGGCGATGCCTTCACCGGCACGCCCGACATGCCCGTGACCGGCATGCGCATCCAGCGCAAGCCTGAGTCCGTGCAGCGCGCCGTCTTGCAGCCGGTCTGGAACAGCGACTACGCGCCGATCGATCCGAGCGCGATGCGCCAGCGCATGCGTGGTTCATGGAGCGGACCGCCGCTGCGTGGACAGGGGTGGGACACGAGCGATCCGCGCGCGTTCGTGTGGGGCGCGACCGGTCCCGCGCGGCTCGAGTGGGTCTCGACCGACATCCAGCTCGACGACTGGAACGCCTACAACTCCACGCGCCCCGAGATCCCGCTCTTCCCCGTGGGCGACCTGCGCGTGGCCGCGCACTGCACGCCCGCATCGAGTGGCCTGTTCACGACGAGCCTGTCGATCGGCACGCGCTCGCATGTGATGAAGTTCGACGTCTCGGGCAGCAAGGCCACGCTCTCGGTCGCGCATGGCGAGAGCGGCGAGGTGAAGGCCACGGCGAGTGCACCCGTCACGCTGCCTGATGGCGCGTTCGAGCTCGAGTTCTGGCACATCGACCAACGCCTGCAGCTCTTCATCGATGGCGACAGCGTGCTCACGCTCGACTACGAGTGGGATCCGCAGCAGCGACTCCTCGCCAGCCACAACGGACGCACCATCGACCAGGTGCTGCAGAACCCATCGGCGCAGAAGCCCACCCCGACCACGCTTGCCTGGGAGTTCGGCGGCGGGCCCGTGACGCTGCGACGCATCCGCGTGGACCGCGACCTGTACTACCGGCCGGCGTTCCTCAATCCCGGTGACCAGTACCCGATGAACGGCGAGCCGATTCCCGGCCTGGCGTTCGGCATCGACGTGAACCAGCCGCCAGTGATCGGCGATGGCGAGTACGTGATGCTCGGCGACAACTCCGGTGCGAGCCGCGACAGCCGGCTCTGGGGCCGGCCGCACCCGCTCGTGTCGGTGCAGCTGGGCAACAGCAGCCCGTTCATCGTTCCCGAGGACCTCATGATCGGCAAGGCCTGGTGCGTCTACTTCCCGGCACCGATGCGCCTGTCGCCCGGCAGCACGCCGTTCATTCCCGACTTCGGCGAACTTCGGTTCATTCGATGAGGAAGCGGCGGTTCAGCCGCCGCGCACGCTCGTGATCAAGGCCTGCACGCGATCGGTCCATGACGTGGCCATCGCCTCGAGATCGATGGGCACCTTTGGTGTGATGTTGCCCAGGGGTGGCATGGTCTCCACGGTCGCGGCTTCGGTGCCCGAGACGAACAGCGTGGCGCCGACCGCATCACGCTCCTCGGCGAGTTGCTCGAGCGCATCGATCGCCACGCCGCCATCATCGACCAGCTCGCCCATCGGCAGGTGATCGGCCTCGCGCGTGACGGTGGGGCTCATCACGGCCAAGACATACGCCACGCCGTTGGCACCAAGCCGCTGTCCGGCTGCGGTGCGGGCCGCAGCAAGTTCGGGTGCCTGCCTCGGCGGCGCCCAGCGGCGCACGATCGCGTCGACGTCGCCGCGCAGCGCTGCCGGCAGCCGCAAGCCGCCATCGAGCAGGGACGCAAGCGACTCGGCAAGCGACGTTCGTGCCGCACGATCTATGCGTGGATCGGCGAGGATGGCCGGCATCGACTCGGTCAGGTCATCCAGCAGAAGGCTCGCGAGCAGTGCGCCGGCCAGGCATCCAGAGTCGCGCGCCTGCGCGACCATGCGCACGCAGCCCTGCACGGCACGCGCAAGGTCGACATCCTGCACCTGCTGCGCGCGAAGCAGCACGGCACGGGCAGCACCACGCGCCAGCGCGACATGATCGACGGCGAGCGTGGGGCGGATGAACTCGCGGCCAGCGACCTCGCAGCGGCCGGCAGCCCAACCACGCTGCATCGCCTGATCGACCAGACGGGCCTGCTGCTCAAGAGGCCGCAGCACGCGCTTGGCATCCTCGGCGTGGCCGATCGAGCGCAGGAGTTCCAGCGCGATCTGCTCATCCTTGCGGATCGCGGCGATGGCACGGCCGGCCTGCGCGTACCAGACCATCGCATCGGCGAACTCGCTCGATGCCTTCCCGTCGGCGATCGCGCGGAACTGCCCAGCGACGGCGGCGAGTTCCTTGCGCAGGGCCTGCATCGACTCCCACATCCTGTCCCACGACGGCATCAGCGTGCGGGCAAGCGAGCCATCGGGCAGGCTTTCGAGCTCCTTCGTCAAGCCATCGAGGATCGCGCGGCCCTTGGCGGGATCGGGCTCCTCGAACGCGGCAGCGGCGCGAAGGTAGAAGTCATCCATCACGCCGAGTTCGCGCTTGACCGCCTCGTCATCGGCGATCTCGACGGGCGTCTGCGGGTCCGCCATCGCCAGGGCCTCCTTCGCCGACTCGGCGTCCTTGAGGCTGGCGCGCATCAGTTCCATCTCGCCGCGCATCGCTTCGGCGCAGCCCAGCGCGGCTGGATCCGCCATCGCCTCGAAGGTGCCCGCAAGGTTCGCAGCCGTCGCGGGATCGAGCAGGCCCAGATCAAGCAGATCGCGCGCGTGGGTGGTTGAGATCGAGCCGATCGATGCGCTGACCAAGCTGCTGATCATGACCCGGTCACCGACGAGGTCGCGCGCGAGCTCCGTCTGCATCGTGACCAGGCGCGCGGCTTCCTGTACATCGCCGCGATTCATCGCCCACTGTGCCGCGGCACCCAGGACCCGCGCACCGTGACGCTGCTGCGCCAAGTGCGGCAGCAGCATGCCGAGGCCCGCGGAACGATCGAGCTCGAAGTCGCACCGATCCGCCGCGGCACCTCGCGCCAGGGCATCGATCGTCGGACCAAGCGCCTGGATCATCCGCTCCGCACGCGCAACCCACGCAGGATCCCACATGCGCCACTCGTTGTGATCGAACAGCTCCGTCCCGATGAACAGCTGGTCCTCTTCGCTGAACCGAATCTCACCCGCGCGCCGGTACCACGTGGCGGCATTCGACTCGTCAGGGGGAGGTACCGCCGCGTCCTGCGCGGCGAGCGGCAGCGACAGCACGACGCCTGCCACGATGGCCGACATCACCATCATGCCAGGATCGCCTTGACCGCCGACCCATGGACATCCGTAAGCCGGTAATCGCGACCGGCATGGCGATAGGTCAGCTGTTCGTGATCCATGCCCATGAGTGCAAGGATCGTTGCGTGCATGTCATGCACGTGCACCTTGTCGCGCTCGGCATACCAGCCATAGTCATCGGTCGCGCCGTATGAGAACCCCGGCTTCACGCCGCCACCGGCCATGAACCAGGTGAACCCATGCGGATTGTGGTCGCGGCCATCCTCGCCGCCCTGCGACGCGGGCGTGCGGCCGAACTCGCCGCCCCAGACCACGAGCGTTTCCTCGAGCATGCCGCGGCTCTTGAGATCGCGGATCAGCCCGGCGATCGGCAGGTCGACCTCGCTCGCGTTCTGCGTGTGGCCCTTGCGCAGGTCGCCGTGCTGGTCCCACTTGTACGAATGCGTGCACTGGATGAAGCGCACGCCAGCCTCGGCGAACCGGCGCGCCAGCAGGCACTGGCGCCCGAAGTCCTCGGTGTTCTTCTCGTCGATCCCGTAGAGCTTGAGCGTGGCCGCCGACTCGCCCTTGGTGTCGGTGACCCACGGCGCCGCAGCCTGCATGCGGAACGCGAGCTCGAACGCCTCGATGCGCCCTTCGAGCGACGCACCGCCGCCGCTCCGCTCCATGTGCTCACGATTGAGCTGCTGCAGCAGGTCGAGCTGCGCGCGCTGCACATCACCGGGTACGCCGGCCATCATGTGGTCGAACTGCGCCTGGCTCGAGGGGATGCCTGTCTTGCCGAACGGCGTGCCGTGATACGCGGCCGGCAGGAAGGCGCTGGAATAGTTGTTCACGCCGCCATGGCCGAGCGTGGGGCTGATCGTGATGAAG